>JAWOCO010000208.1:0-35987 GCA_046483765.1 Alkalispirochaeta sp.
ATCCCTGGGGCCTGGCCGCTATCCCTGGGGCCTGGCCGCTATCCCTGGGGCCTGGCCGCTATCCCTGGGGCCTGGCCGCTATCCCTGGGGCCTGGCCGCTATCCCTGGGGCCTGGCCGCTATCCCCCGCCCGCCATCCCGCGAATCGCCGATCCGCTCTTTGACCATGCCGGTGCGTTACGGTAGCATCCATTTATGAGTGATGACCTAACGATTGCAACCAACGTGCTCTCCAGTCGCATTTGGGACCTGGCGGCCGTTGGTGACCTGAATTCCGCATTTGCCAGAGAGATGCTCGCCTCCAGTGTACGCAATCGCGATGCCGTGCTGGATATCTACCGCTGGATCGATGCGATTCGGGAGAAGTCTCATACCATATCCGAAGATGCCAGCTCCTCGGTACACGAGCTGGAACAGACGGAAACCGCCTACCGCGCTGCCGGAGAGACGATGGAACGTTTCGTGGCGATGATGGACACCATGGACCAGCGCTTTGCGGATGTTCAAAGCGCCTTTCGGCAGATCGATACGGTGGCCGAGGAGATACGAGCCACCGTGGAGGCGATTGAGAACGTTTCCAGTCTGACCGACTTGCTGGCGTTAAACGCCGCGATTGAGGCCGCCCGGGCGGGACAGTACGGCAAGGGCTTCAAGGTGGTTGCCGACGAAGTGAAAAAACTCGCCGAGCAGAGTCGCGCCCTCACCAGCCAGATCGCGGATCTTCTGACCAATCTCAAGGAACGGGTGGACACGTCAAGTTCAGAACTGCGGCAGTTTGAGAAATCCAAAACCGAGGTCAACGATCGCGTCGGGACCGCCAAGGGCACCCTGGAATCCGCCAACACCTCGCTGGCGTCGATCGATCAGCGACTGCAGCACGTCACCGAGTCGGTCCAGACGCAAACCACGGAGTTGGATCATATCCAGGACCGCCTCCAGGAGCTACGCAAC
Organism: Alkalispirochaeta sp.; assembly: GCA_046483765.1. Lineage (GTDB taxonomy): Bacteria > Spirochaetota > Spirochaetia > DSM-27196 > Alkalispirochaetaceae > Alkalispirochaeta. The sequence goes on from JAWOCO010000208.1 coordinate 951, forward strand.
GACAGCGAACGGACTCACGCATCGGCGCACCATATTGAAGGCAACCTCGCCTACCAGGATACCGTCATGAAGCGCCTTACCAGTGATGATGCCACGCTCCATTCGGTGCTCCGGGAACGGAACATCGGTGATCAGTCCGTGCTCTATGCGGGCCACGACATCGCTTACCCGCCGTGGTGCTTCGTCCGGGAAGGCAAGTCGCAGGGGATCAGCATCGATATTCTGACGCGGCTCGAATCCGGGCTGCAACGGACCGTGGCCTATCAACCGCGCCAGTTCGCGGATGTGCTGGAGGAGTTTCTGGCGGGCCGTATTCAGGTGATCCTTAACGTGGGCTGGCCAAATCCGGAGTTGGAGCGCCACGACTTGATCGTCACCGACCCCTATGCCCGCTTTCAGCCGGTCGTTTTTACTGCCGGTCATACCGACGGCGATGGCGCCGAAGCACCGGTGGCACCGGGTAACTATGCCGGCACCACCCTGGCGTATCAGAACGGCAGCTATGCGCAATCAGCCATGGACTCCCACGGTGGCGCCACGATGAGCGCCATGGATAACGACATCCAAGGAATGGCCGCACTGGTCTGGGGCCATGTGGACGGAGTGGTAACTGAACGGCTCGTGGGAGAACACCTTTCTCGGACCCACTTCAACGGTGAGATTCGTCCGGCAACTACACCGTGTATGGAAATCGACGTGGTGATGGCGCTCCCCGCCACCGAAATCGAACTGAGAGATCGCATTAACGAGCTCCTCCGGGCGCCAAACACACGCCGAGAAATTGACCAGGTGATGTCCGCGTACCGGCAGGGAGGCAAACCATGATCACTGACACCGATCGAACCCATCTGACGCGATGCGTCGAACTCGCACGACACGCGTTGGAGCTCGGCGATGATCCCTTTGGATCAGTCCTGGTGAGCGGCAGCGGCGATGTACTCTGGGAAGATCACAACCACGTGGCTTCCGGAGACGGTACGCAGCATCCGGAGTTTGCAATTGCCCGCTGGGCGGCGGTTCACCTCTCACCGGAGGAGCGGGCAGCGGCCACCGTCTACACCTCCGGAGAGCATTGTCCTATGTGCGCCGCGGCCCACGGCTGGGTGGGGCTGGGACGGATCGTGTATGCCTCCTCTTCCGCCCAGCTATCGCAGTGGTTACAGGAGTTTGGGGTGGCCCCGCCCCCGGTGCAAACGCTTCCCATTACCGCGGTCGTTCCTGGGGCCCGGGTGGAGGGCCCCGATCCGCAGTTATCTCAGGAGGTGCGAGAATTGCAGCGTCGCAGACACCAGTAGCGGGGTGCCCCGGGCACGGGCGCAATGCTTTGTGCCGCGTGTCCCGGCCGTGCCGCGTGTCCCGGCCGTGCCGGTGATACCTACCGCGGCCGTCCGGCTTACAGTTGCGATTGAGGCGTAAGTACCGCCACTCGCCCGGACGCCAGCCGCACCACCTGCCCCCCTCCTATGTCAGCCAAAGAGGTCACCGTTTCTCCTTCCGAAAGGGTGGCGATCGTGTCCCCGGAGATAATATCCCGCACCTGGTGGGGCTGAGACAGGGAGAGTTCCCTGGCGGAAAAGTCTTCCCACTCCGGCGGCACCCGCAGAAACCCCTCTTCTCCGTGGAGCGTGCGCACGCGGAGAAGATCTCCGGTGGCGCCTACCACCCGGAGTGGTGTTCCCGCACGAAGGGAAAGCGGCGCTGACGGTGGAGGCTGGAGGTCCGGATCCATTTCAGCCTCCGCCCCGGCAAACGTATCGCCGGCTCCCCGGAGATAGGGATTCCGGTTCTGTCTGCGGACTACCGACGGTGCCGCCACGGGGAGGCGCCGCTCCACGACCGTATCGGAAGGGGGCACCACCCAACGGCGAAGCCGCCCCTCAGACTCGGGAGAGATTACTGCCGGCGTCACCTGAGGGGGATCAACGAAATACCCCCAGGGATCCACCGGACGGCGCCATCCCCCCTGGTAGATACCGATATGCAGGTGCGGTGGGGTGGTAATCGCGTTGCCCGTATTTCCCACCGTTCCGATTACGTCGCCGGCAGAGACGCGCGTTCCGGTCGTGGTGAGCTGTTCGTCGAGATGCGCATAGTAGAGCATAATATCGCGGGCACCGTCACGGAGGGTGACAATCTTGCCCCCGCGCTCACGTTCACCGACGCGCACCACCTCGGCGTCGCTCACCGCCAGGACGGGGGTTCCCCGGGGAGCAAAAATATCCACACCGTGGTGTTCCCGGCTGCCCGCGTCACGGCCGTCACCGAAAAAGCTCCAGATATCCTCGTGGGAGGCACCCTCCACGGGAAACGCCAAAGAAGCGCGCTCGGAAACCGTTACTTCGAATTGTCCTCCCCGCAGAAGTTCCGGCTGCAGGCGCAGCAGATAAAAGCCGTTGGACCGCGCTTCAAAGACGATTTCGTTACCATCCTCCGGACGACTGGCAACTAATTCTTCAGCCGCCCCCACGGCATCGCCCTCATCCGATTCATCGGCAAGGCGAAACACATCGGCAAAGTAGTAGTGGTGCTCCGCCTGGATATCAATTTCGATCCGTCGGCCGCGGGTCACCGGAAACCAGTAACTTACCGCCTCAGGGTTCCGCGGATCAAAGTACACTGTCTCCGAAACGGGAGGGGTAATACCGGGCGGTTCCTCCATGGCGCGATCCGCCGCCTCCATCCAGGCACTTCCCATAGCGGTTTCGGCCATGTCCAGACGATTCAGGGCGTCGCGGTAGGCCTGGTGCGAATCCCGGGGCTGAAACGGCTCTTCCACCACCTCCTCCGGGCGCATCATCCACAGCCCTGCTCCCCCGATCGCCACAACGAGGACCCCCGCTACTACGTAGTACCAGATTCTCATGCGCCCAATATAACACGCGCCACCGCGCGGAGGCATCCTGCCCCGGACCTACTTGAGTCGCAGGAGCACGCGCGCTACCCTCACCAGGTGGCATCAACATATCTCTGGTACGATCTAGAAACCTTCGGCCGTGATCCTCGCTGGGATCGCATCGCACAATTCGCCGCCCTCCGCACGGACGGGCAGCTGAACCCGGTTGATGATCCGATCGTGCTCTATGGCCGGATCAGCCCCGACTACCTTCCCTCCCCCGAGGCGTGCCTGATCACCGGCCTCACCCCCAAGAAGACCGCCGATGGGTTGGTAGAGGCCGATTTGGCCGCCGAGATCCACGCTCAGATGAGCGTACCGGGTACCTGTACTGTAGGATTCAATAGTCTTAGGTTCGATGATGAGTTTATCCGCAATCTCTTTTATCGCAACTTCTACGATCCCTATCGTCGGGAGTACGCCGCCGGCAACTCCCGGTGGGATATTCTTCCCCTGGTTCGTCTCGCCCATGATTTGCGTCCGGAAGGCATTGAGTGGGTGTACGACGACGCCGGGAAACCGGTGTTTCGCCTGGAAGAACTGACCGCGGCGAACGGCTTGGATCATGAACACGCGCACGATGCGCTCTCCGATGTGGAGGCGACCCGGGCAATCGCGGCGCTCATCCGGGACAAGCAACCCAAGCTCTACGATTTCTATTTGGGCTTGCGCCGCAAGGATGAGGTCCGCCGGATCGTGAACCTTCAACACCGCCAGCCGGTCTTATACAACTCTCCCCTGTTCACGCGAGCGGAGGGAACCACCAGTGTCGTGCTGCCGATCACGGTAAATCCGCGCAATGGCAATGAAATCCTGGCCTTCGATCTTCGCTTTGATCCGCAACGGCTGTTCGAGTCGGATGAGGAAGAACTACGGCGCCGCGTGTTCACCTCTCGCGAGGAATTAGCGGGGGAGGAGCGCATTCCCCTGGTTGGTATACCGGTGAACAAAGCTCCGGCAGTTGCGCCGCTGTCCACGCTTCAAGCTGACCAGGCGCAGCGTTTGGGCCTTGCCGTCTCCGAGATCGAAGCCCGGGCCGGCGCGATTGCCGCCCGTCTCGATGATGACCCGGGACTGGCGGCGCGGATCAGGGCGATCTACCAGGACGGCGGGATGACCGCCTACCGGGATCCCGACTTGAATATCTACAGTGGCGGATTCTTTGGAGACGAGGATCGCGCCGTCTTTGAACAGATTCATGTCACCCCACCGGAGGAACTGCTTCGTGCGCCACCAGCCTTCGCCGATTCCCGCGGGCCGGAGATGCTCACCCGCTACGTAGCCCGGAACTGGCCGGAAGTTCTCAGTGAACCCGCCCGAAAACGGTGGTATAGCCAGTGCGCCGGGCGTTTGTTGGCCCCGGAATACGATGGCGCCCTGGACTTCGAAACATATCGCAAGCGCATCACCAATATGATGGCGCGCAACGACGTCTCCCCTCGGGACAAGACGATCCTCAAGGATCTCCTGGACTACGCCTCTTGGCTGGAACGGGTGATCCTCACCGAGCGGTAGGTCGGCCCCAGCGGGCGGGTGCTCCGGGGCAGCGGGGTGCCGGGCGTTCATCCGCCGGCGATCGTTCCATCGGCACCAACAAATGGCCTATCGACGTCGTCGCCTTCCTCGACTACCGGCGCCGGTAAGCATCGCGGTGATTCCTGCAACCCCCGCCCCCACCGCGCCAGTGAGCAGAATGTTGCGGCGAATATCGTCGATCCCGCTAATCTGGTTCGACGCCTGCCGCAAAAGCCCTTCGAGGCTCTCTCCTCCCCCAAAGGAGAGAAGCGCCTGCACACTCACCATCCGCCCTCCCACAGAACCGAAGATGAAGTACCCCGCCACAATGCCCAGGATACCCCCAAAGATTGCAAATAGAATTATCCGCTTCACAGTTATTGCTCCTTTCCGTACCGATTGATCGGCTCCATCGGCTCCATCAGCGCCCGCTCAATCAGAGATCGTACTAAACACATCGCGCCCGATCGTACCAACCAGGCGATCCACAGCGTCCGGACGGTCCAGCTCGGCTCGCTCGGAACGGCACCATGCCAGGGATTCCTCAACACCATGATCCCGCGCACCCTCGTCCTGCAGGGCGGTCTCCAGATAGGCGATCTCCGCATCGAGATACGTCCGCTCCCGGCGATTGCACGCTTCCAGGCGGTCCCGATACCACGGGGCGTTCAGCACATACTCACGACGAAACAAGTTACGAACCTCCGGGTCGGAGACCGATTTTCCGTTCCAGGACCCCTGTGCCATGATATGCAGCAACGCCTGTAATGGAGGTATCGCCGTTTTTACACTGCCGTCATCGAGATAGGATTGCGCGACCTTGCGCTGCGTTTCTACGATGTTGTTGATTCCGTCGATGTAGTCCTCCAGGTTCTGGAGCTCCGGTTTTAACATCTGTTCGTCGAAGACCAGGCCCGGTGAATCGAATACACGGCCCAGATAGTTGTTGGCGAACTCCCGGGTTATGCGATACCCGAGACGACTGGCCCTGACGGTCTGTCCCTGATGATCAAAGTCCTCAAGCTTCTCCAACGCTCCGGTTGCGATCAAGTGGCTGGGCTCCCGCTCGTACGGTTGCAGGCGCGACCAAATCTCCGGAATCAGAAGGCTCACATCATGCTGGACCTTGAAATGAGGACCGATATATCCCGCGGCGGAGGTAAATCCGCTATCCCCGGAGAGAATATAGGAGAGCAGTGCGTTGTTCAGGTCCGTGGTCGGCACCAGCGCGTTAAACGGACCCTTTGTCAGCGCACCTTCGGAACCGGCCCCCGTGGTAGAGGGTGATTTTCCCGTCAGGCTCGAAATGAAATCCATAAAGAGTTCCGGCAGTTCCTGGTAGTGAATCGGCCCATACACCGCCAACGGCCGGATCCCTGCCGCGTGATCCGGCGGATTGTTGCGCCGCCCGGGAAGGATCGCGTTCACCGGATGGTATACCGGTCGGTCCGCGGGAATCTTGCGGTACAGTCGTGATCCGATATCCGCGATATATCGATCCCGTGGTTTCAGCAAGGTGGGGTCAGTTTGCAGATAGCGCGGATTCTTGGAGGGCGCGCCGTCTACGATGCGCGGATGTGAGGGCAGTACAAAGAACTTGGTGGTCTCGTCGTTGATCACCGAGCGAATCAGGTCCCGCACCGGCTGGGTATAGTCGGTAAACTCGAGCGTCCGCTCCAGAAACGTCTGCGCCTCCTCCCGGGGAAACGGATTGAAGTTGGAAGTGAAGACCGGAGCCGTGGAAATATCGTGTTCCGCCTGCTTATCGTAGCCGCGGTAAATCGCGTCGTCAGGGCGTTGAAAGAAGCGAAACTCGCAGTTTGTCGTGAACTTCACGCTGGGATTGTGGTAATCCTGGTTCAAACCGGAAAGCCATTCCGTGGGGACCACCACACTGGCGGAAATATCGTCCTCCCATTGCACCTTGTGGGACGGCATGAAGTCCTGGCGCAACTTATGCGTCCATCCCGTTCCATCCTCTTGGCGCCCGACGCGCAGGTAGCTTCCGATCACCGGACGCCCCAGGTACTTGAGTACGTTCCCGCTGGCTCCGTTCACCACATCAACACTGAACTTCTCCCGCCACGCATCACCCCATTCCTCGTGGTAGAAGCGCTTCACTAAGAACACCAACGCCTTGATCCGGTGCGGAATCGACTCCAACCACGCGTTGAACTGATCGGTGTTGCCCGACGAGGGAGTCAGCAACTTAATCACGGAGCCGAGACTCCGCGCCCGGGAGAGAATCTTGCGACTCACATGGTGCTCACCATCGGGGGGATCGATAAAGCGATCACTGTAGTCGCGATCGATTATCTCCTGCACCATGTCCATGTCCCGCTTGTAGTCGGCGATAATCATCGGCGTGTAGTGCATCGCGTCGTTCAACGCCTTGGAGATCTCTGATTTACCCCCACCGGAAACGGTGCACGGTTTGTGACAGAGCGTACCTTCGGAGGTGGTTCCCACCAGACGCCACGCCCCGGACACCGGATGCTGCTCCATGTGAATTTTGAAGCCGGTGGGGTGGATATAGGTGCGCTCGGGAAGGATCCGCAGCGTTTGCGCCCCGCCATCGCGGTCCACCCAATTAGCTTCCTGAGAGTCCAGATCGATCGTCGCGTTCTCCGGCAGGTAATAGATATCGGGATAGACGGTATCCACGCCGTATCCCCCGGGACGCACCTCCAGAGCCTTCCCCAGAATTTCCGGGAGATCCGCAAACCGATGGCTCTGGGAACGGAGATTGCTGTCGGGAACAAATTTCATTCCCAAGTTATAACTGGGAAACGCCAGGTGACCCCCGGCATGCTCCTCCTCTACCAGCCCCAGGAGGTTGGCGGAATAGCTGATTTGAGTTTTCACCTCTTTCTTGGAATACCCGAAGTAGTTGTCCGCGATGATCGTGACCATGACTCCGCGCTCATCGCGGGCGGTGATCTTAAAGGGTGAGCCATCGTTATAGAGCTCTTCCGGGTCTTCCCAGCACATTCCCTCCGCCTTTTGCCGAGCGGTGGCCTCAGAGACGTGCGGCAATCCCAGATCTTTCTTCTTGGTGTGAACCAGGTGGGTGGCCAGGATGATAAACCCGGTATGGCCGGTCCAGTGTTTCGGATCAAGGGCGCTATCGTGCTCCGGTAGGTAGGGGTCGCCGGCGTTGCCGAATATCGATTCCACGAAGTCCAAGTTTGCCGTGAGCCCCCCGGGAACCAAAAACCGGATCTCGGAGTAGCGCTCGCGGAGCACGTCCGGAACGGCCGGTTGCACGATCGGCTTCAACAGCAAACTCACAAAGCGGTGTGACGGCTCATCCGCATCGATCGTAAAGGGAATCGTTGCCAGCTCCTCCGGAGGGTTCAACGCCTCCGTGAGCAGGCGCAAGTAGGTGATCCGGGGGACCGCCTTCTTGTCGGGGGGAATGGGAAGACCATCTTCCGCCACGTGGAACACCCCTTTTGTGGTCCGGCGGTCATGCTTGGGATTGTGCAGCACCCCCTGTTTGGTCCGATAGGAGCTAATCCCCTCAGTGTGATAGGAATCGCGATACGGCGGAATCGACATCTCCCGGGCCAGCCCATAGCGGTCCAGCACGAAGGAGTTTCCCGGTATGCGGGGTACGTTGTCTTCCAAGCCACCCAGGTAATCATCGAGAAACTGTTGCACCCGCTGATCGGCGGGGGGCAGATAATCCTCGAGCAAACGGTTCTTCTCGCGGAAATTGCGTACCATGCCGCCGGCCATATCCAGCATCGACTCCGAGGCCTCCGGCACGTTGGAAAGACCGTGCGTGGCTAACTTGAAGTTGATGTAGCTGATGATGCGGGCGCGGTGCTCGCGGTCGGCATGGGGGAAGTTTCGTCCGAAGTCGGTTCGGAGCGGTTGGTTTTGGTCAAAATTGCGCATAGCGATCCTATTCGTGTGTGGTGAGATAGAACCCCTATGGTAGGGGATGTGCGCATACCACGCAAGGACACTGTAAATGAACGCGATGCCGGATCACCGGCGGTCTTGCATCACCGCCAATGCCGCATCACCCGTGGCATCGCATCACCGCCGATGCCGCATCACCCGCGCGCTCCGGTCACCACCGGATCATGTTTCCGCCGTAACTGAGTCCCGCACCGAAGCCGACGGTGAGCACCATTTGCCCCTGCTTGAGGAGTCCCTGCTCCTGCATCTCATCCAGGGCCAGGGGGATCGAGGCGGCGGAGGTATTGGCGTATCGGTCGAGGTTGGTATAGAAGCGCTCCAGCGGCAACCCGATCCGTTTGGCCGCCGCCTCGATGATCCGGGCATTGGCCTGGTGCGGTACGATCCAGGCCAGATCATGGGACGTAAGACCGTGCCGTTCGCAGAGCGTTTCTATGGACCGCACCAGGGCGTCCACCGCAAACAGATAGACCCGGCGCCCGTCCATGTGAATCGTCATGTCCGCGGCGGTGTGCCGTTGCGCATCATACGGAGTTCGCGTACCCCCGACGGGGCGAATTAGCGCAGCATCGCCACTCCCCTTAGACTGTAACCAGCTCCCCAGGAGCTCGTGGCGGGGGGATGCCTCGCGGGGCGCGGGTGCAGCGGGAGACAGATCTGCCTCGCGGGGCGCGGGTGCAGCGGGAGATGGATCTGCCTCGCGGGGGGTGGCTCCCGTAGGGGCGGAGCCGCCGGCGGGACCGGACTCCACAAGCGCCGCACCGGCTCCATCGCCGAACAGCACACAGGTGTTGCGATCCTCCCAGTTGGTGATGCGCGTGAGCACCTCACTACCGATGACCATCACCTTTCCGGCAGACCCCGCTTCCACGAGTGACCGGGCCACCTCGAGCGCATAGACGAACCCGGTACATCCCGCCGCCAGATCAAAGGCTCCCGCCTGGGAGGCTCCGATCCTGTCTTGCACGATCGATGCAACCGACGGAAAATTGGCGTAATCCGGAGATGAACTGGCCACGATAATCATATCAAGATCTGTACCGGCGGCGCCGACCCGGGCCAACGCCCGCTGCGCGGCACGCAGCGCCAGATCGCTGGCGGCTTGATCCTCGGAGGCGATCCGTCGCTCCCGGATGCCGGTATGAGACCGAATCCACTCATCGGAGGTATCGATCGTACGGGCAAGCTCTTCATTGGTGACGATTCGGTCCGGGGCGTAGGAGGCTACCGCGCTGATAAGGGCTGGCATATACCCAGAAGTGTACGGGGGGTCTGTTATTCGGTCAATAACCGATTTTCTCCGTGGCCCCGTATTGCCCTGGGTATTGCCCTGGCCCCGGGCGAGATACTTTTCCGGATGCCGCTTTGCTGGTACTTTAGGGCGGATGAACGGGTTTTATCTGTTACTTGGACTATACGCAGTTGCCGGCACGGGCGTTTCCATCGCGGTAATGCGGAAGAACCGCTCCCAGAGTGAGTACTTCGTGGGGGGTGGCGCGATCGGCTGGATCGTGTCCGCCATGACCTACGCCGCCACCACCTACTCCGCATTTATGATGGTGGGCCTGGTGGGTCTTTCCTACGATGCCGGTGTGGGCGCGCTGGTCTTCGAAATGGTCTACCTGGTAGCCACGGTCATTCTCCTGGCCGTTTTCGGTACTCGTATCTGGGAGATCGCCCGCGCTCACCAGATCGTCTCCCCCATGGAACTGTTTGCGGTGTACTACGGAAAGCCCGCAGCCACCGTGGGTACGATCGTGGCGGCGGTGGCCCTCATCCCCTATACCGCAGTTCAGGTGATCGGCCTGGCGGTCATCCTCGAAGGGTACGGGATGGCCTTTAGCAGCGGCGTACTCTTCGCGGTGGTAGTCATCGGGCTGTGGGCGCTTTTGGGGGGCCTCCGGGGAGTGGCGATCACCGATGCGATTCAAGGGGTGTTCATGCTGGTGGTGGCGATCGCCGCGCTGCTCTGGGTTCGCGACAGTTATGGCGCGGTGGAACTATCCACCTTTCCCAATGAGGTCTGGACGCCGGCGTTCTTCATCAATCTCACCTTACCGTGGAGCTTTTTTGCGCTCACCAACCCGCAAGTCTTGCAGCGCGTGTTTATTCTCAAGCGCAAAGAGGACTTGCGAAAGATGATCGTTCTCTTCGCCGTGTTTGGGGCAGTTTTCACGGTAATCGTCACGGTGGTTGGTTTTGGCGCCAAGGCGGGAACCCTCCAGGGTCTGCTGCCTGAGATCGCCGGGCGGGACCGGGTGATCGTGGAACTCATGGCGCGCATGGGACGGGCGTTGGCCCTGCCCCTGGCGCTGAGCATCATCTTTGCCTCGGTGTCCACCGCAAACTCGATTTTGCTCACCCTGTCGAGCATGTTTACCCGGGATGTCTTTCGCAACCGGCGGGGTACCGGCGCCGGCCGTTTGGTAATCCTCGCGCTTACCGCCGTGGTGGGGCTGTTTGCGCTGACCCGACCCACCACCTTGGTTGAACTCTCGGTGGCCTCCTCGCGCATTCTCATGGTGTTTTTGCCGCTTCTGTTTGGGGTATTCTATCTCAAGGGAACCGGTCGGTGGTCGGCGATGCTCACGCTCGTGGGTGGGGGGATCGCAGCGGTTGTGCTGGGGCGGGTGATTCCGGCTTACAGTTCGGTGGCGACGCTGGTGACCGCTGCGGTACTCTTTGCCGCAGGCCACGCGGTGGATCGCCGAGGATCTGTGCCCGCCGAGACCAACGACGCGGTCAGCCCCAGCGGCTGAGCACACCGAGCAGCACGCGCATGAGCTCTTCCGGCCGTTCCCGGGTGGGAGAGTGACCGCAGTTCTCCAGAATGGTGATCGACGCCGACGGAAGGTGCCGGCGCACCACCTCAACGCCCGATGGATCCATCACGCGGTCCTGGGCGCCCCACACTACCGATACGGGGCATTGGATGCGCGCCAGGCGATCGCCGAGCGGATTGTATCCCTCCGAGAGTAAGCCTTCAAAAATGCGCCGATAGGTAGCGTAGTTTGTGGTCATCCCGCGCAACGCCTGCCGCCGCAGGAACCCGGGAATGTGGGGGCGCCGATGGTACAGAATATCCACCATATCGTCCCACTGCTCCGGTGTGGTGGGCAGGAGCAGATTCTCTCCCTCGCTGAAGCGCTGCCAGAAGGGGCTGGGCACCGGTGTCTCGATTCCCGCAGGGTCGATCAACACCAACTTTCGCACCAGGTGAGGAAGCTCGCCGGCGAGTAGTCCGGCGATCATAGCCCCCATCGATTTCCCCACTACGATCGGAGGCTGTCCCCATCGGACGGTCATTTCCCGCAGGAACTCGGCCACCACGGTCCGGTACCACCGGGGTGTGGGATGGTCGCTCTCGCCTAAGGGATGCCCGCCAAACCCGGGAAGATCAGGGGCCGCCAGCTCCCGTGCGCCCCCCAGAGCCGGCATAAACCGAAGCCACGTGCTTCCGGCGTTTCCGAATCCGTGAAATAGCACCACTGGTACGCCCAAGTCCGCCTGGTACGGCGGCGGCACACTATGGTACACGGGCCACAACCGCCCGTCGTTCGTTGCTACCGTCCGTAGGCGGGCCCCAGCCTGCCGCAGTCGAGAAAGCTGATACGCGCGCGATAGGAGCTGATCGAGCACGGGCGTAAGCCCCTTACTCTTCTTCCCGACGACGGCTGCTTACCAGTCGCTGAAGATCATGAATATTGGTCACAACGATTTTGTCAGGATAGACTTCAATACGTCGCTGGTTGGCAAGCTGATTAATCGTGGTCCGCACCTGCTCCGGTGTCAGTCCCGCCCAATGGGCCACATCATTGGAAGTAACCGAGAACTCGCAGCGTTTGTCTTCCGGATCGATATCCATACCTTCAAAGAGCATGAGAAACACATCAGCCACGCGAGCCTGTACATCGTTCAATTTGAGAATCATAAAACGACGCCGCTGATCATAGATCCGCTTCACAAACGTCCGAAGAAGCGTCATGGCGATCTGAGGATTCCCCTGCATGAGGATCTCAAAGTTCTCCCGGTTAAACTCGAGAAGGGTTACATCGTCCAGCGCGATAGCGCTGGCACTGCGCGGCGCTTCTTCCAGAATCGCCATCTCCCCAAACAGCTCGCCGGGATGGAGAATGTCTACAGCCTTCTCGATGGAGCCCATGACTTTAGTGATCTGAACCCGACCCTTCTGGATCAAATAGAAACTGTGTCCCGGTTCATACTCGCAAAAGATCATCTGTCCCTTGGGGATCTGTTTGGCAAAGCGATCAAAGCCACCCATACTCAACTCTCCAGCCTGGCCATCGCCTGGTCTACCTTACGCCGCAGCACCGGCTCATCGGAGGCACTGGCCCGGGCCTTGGAAAGAAACGCCTTCCCTTTGTCCAGCTTACCCGACTTCCCGTAGCTGTATCCGATGTAGTAGAGCAGTTCAGCCATTTGCGGGTGGCGCGGAACGTCTTTAATAAGTTGTGAATAGTGACGGATCACCTCGGCATACTGTTCGTTTTCAAAGAACGCACGGCCCAGCTGAAACGTTGCCTTGCCACGGTACTCGCCCTGATCATCATGTTCGATGACCTGCTTAAACAGGCTAATCGCCTGATCGAACTCCTCGTTGGCGAAACTGGTTTCCGCCTCGAAGTACAGCTTCCCGATCTCCGGCAAGTCCTCGCCGGGCCGCCGCTGAGATGCTTCCTGCGCTGCAGATCGGGTGGACTGAGCCTGGGATGACTGCGCCGCGCGCTCTGCCTGCTTCCGCGCTTCGTCGGCATGGCGTCCGTTGGGGTAGAGGTCCAGGTAGCGCTGCCAGATATAACGGGCGTGTTCGTACTGGCGATTCTGGAAATAGAACTCGGCGCTGTGGTGGAGACCCTCGGCCGGGTCGATCTGATCCTCCTGATTGAGCATAGAGGATACCTTGGAATGAATTCTCCGCAGTTGATTGGAGAACACCTTGAGCATCTTCACGATAATCCGGGTGTTCCCGGTTACCACCTTCTCAAACTCCTGCACGGTAAACTGAAGCACCTCGGCATCGGCGAGCACCACCGCATCCTCCTCACGAGGATACTTACCCAAGGCGCTTTTCACCCCGAAAAACTCACCAGTCTGGATAAGATCGTTAATATCCTGTCCAGTTTCGATATCGCGGGAGCGAAGCACGATCCGTCCAGATTTGAGAATGTATATTCGCTCGTCCAAATCTCCCTGAAAATACACGACTGAGTTGGACTTAAACGCAACAGGTTTCGGCAAGGCAGCTGATCTCCTGTGAAAACTGTATCCGCACGGCTGTCAAAAATCAAGCCAATCTACGCTTGCTCGCAATGTGGCCTTTGACTACTATGGTGACTAAGATGGTGGTCCTTCAAAGAATCGGGAAGCGGGTGTTTGATTCCTTCCGGGGATTCTCATACGCGATGGGGTTTTTCTTCCTCGTGCTCCGTGAAACGGCGCTGTACATCCGACAACGAAAGTCGCGTCGGGTGCTCACCTTTCAGATCCTCTTCACCGCCGTGGAGGCGCTCCCGGTAATCGCGATTCTCTCGCTCGGCCTGGGAGCAATTATCATTATCCAGGGCGTGGCTCTGCTGCCCCAGTTCGGTCAGGGACAACTGGTGTATACGATCCTGATTACCGTCATTACCCGGGAACTCGGGCCGATTCTCACCGCGTTCATTATTGCCGCCCGATCAGGCACCGCGATCGCCACCGAACTGGGCAATATGGTCGTCAGCCACGAGATCGAAGCGTACGTGGCCAACGGCATCAGCCCGATCAGTTATCTGGTGGTTCCCCGTTTTCTTGGAGTCACGGTCTCACTGGTACTGCTGAACATCTATTTCAATATCTTTGGCCTGTTGGGGTCGTTCTTCGTGACCTCCCTGGTTGCCTCGATCGACTTCCGGGACTACTTCTTCAACGTGTTGAACGCGCTTTCCGTCATGGATGTGGCGGTGTCCCTGCTCAAGAGTGCCGTATCGGGGGCGATCATCAGCACCGTGGCAACCTACTACGGATTCAAGGTGGAACAGTCCAGCACCGAAGTTCCGGTGATGGCGATCAAGAGCGTCGGCCAAGGTTTCATTCTGCTGATTACGGCCAATGCCTTTCTGACGGTGATGTATTACTTATGGATTTAGGAATGTCACGATGCAGTTAGATTTGCAGCAGGTAGGATACTCCACCGATGAAGGTCCGCTGATCGAGGATGTGAGTTGCACGATCCGGGAGGGCCAGTGCGTCCTGGTCATGGGACCCAGCGGCTCGGGGAAAACGCTGTTGATGAAAATGATGGCCGCCATCATTCCCCCCACTGAGGGTAGTGTACTCTTCGACCAGGTGGATACGGCTTCGATGTCTGACCGGGAACTCGACCGGAACCGGTTGCGGCACGGGTTTGTGTTCCAGGATGCCGCCTTATGGCAGAATCTGACGGTCCTGAACAATCTCACGCTGCCTACGCAGTACCATTTCCCGAAACGCGACCCCGCGGAAATCCAACGCCGAGTAGACCGTTTATGTCGAACGCTGGCGTTCACGGAAGACCTCAACCAGCGACCGGCGCGCCTTTCCGCCGGAGAGCGGAAAACGGCGGCAATCATCCGGAGTATGATGCTCAACCCGGAGATCTACTTCATGGATGAGCCCAGCGGTGGTCTCGACGCATCCACCGCGGACCATTTGCTGGTGGTTCTCAAGGATCTGAAGGCACAAGGCCGCTCGCTGGTTATCGCCTCGCATGACAGCGAGATCGCCTCCCAGCTGGCGGACTGGATTCTCGTTATCGATCAGGGGCGGGTGCTCGCCTATGACGCCGTGGAGCAACTTACGCGAACCACCGATACGCGTGTCCGTGAGATTCTTGCCGATGTGTTTGATTTGAGTTCCACCTACGACGCCGATATCTTAGATATTTTAGGAAGTAATAATGATCCATTTGCATGATACGCTACCCACCGGGAGGGCCCTGTGAAGTTTCGCATCCGTTTTGCCCAGCAGGTCGTCGGCATTTTTGTGCTCATAGCAGCGGTATCGCTGGTACTGGTACTGGTCTCTATGGGAGCCAATCAACGCTGGTTCGCCAAGAACTACCACTTCTATAGTGTCTTTCCCACCGGCGAAGGACTGAACGTGGGAATGAACGTTCAGTTCAAAGGGTTTGATATCGGTCGGGTCACCGATATAACGCTGGCTGCCCGGGATCAGGTGCGCGTCGATTTCTACATCAAGGATACCTACTACGACCGGGTGGTACCCAACAGTATCCTGGAACTGGTGAGCAGTCCCATCGGCCTGGGAGGGGGACTCGTGTTTCACCAGGGCCGCGATTCAGCGGAGCCGCTGCCGGAAGACAGCCTGATACCCGCCATTAACAGCAAGGAAGGTCAGGCGATCGTCCAGGCCAACGCGGTGGTCATGCCTGCCGGAGCCGATTCGGTGACACGAATTATCAACCAGGTGGAGCCGGTCCTACGCAACGTGAACACGCTGCTTCTCTCGGTGGATCAGACACTGTCCCACGTGAATCAGGCACTCACCGGAGATCAATCGCAGCCGCTGGGACAAACACTGGCCCAGGTGAACACGCTCCTGGGGGAAGTGGAAACGACCCTGGTAGAAACGCGGGAACAGAGCAACCAGATCCTCGCCAGCACGGCGGTGATTGCAGGCAACTTTGAGGCTACCTCCCAGGAGCTCCGAGATCCCACAGGACTGGTACCGCGCCTTCTCGATGCCGATGGCTCGATCGCCACCTTTCTGGATGATAACAATCGTCTCTATAACGAAGTGGAGCAGATGCTGATCAACGTCAATGCCTCTCTGGACGAGGTAAACCAGTTTGCCGGGTTCATTAACGGCACCCAACCGCAAATCGCCGGACTGCTCGAGGAAACCCAAAGCGCCCTGGTATCAGGCCAGGACGTGCTGGAAGGCCTCAGTAACAACCCGCTGATTCGCGGAGGCATCACCCGGGAACTGTCACAGCCAACGACCTTTCAGAGTTACCGCGATGGACAGTTCTAAGATGGTTCGAACGCTCATCGCGACCCTTGCGGTGGCGGCCCTCGCCGTGGGGTGTTCCTCAGCTCCGGACCCACCGGACTATGAAGTGGCCACCAAAAACCGAGCCTCCCAGCTGGCGGAATACGGGAATGCCCGTTTCGCCGCGGGAGACTACGAAATGGCCCGGCGCTTCTTTGAACAGGCACTGCAGGAGAACATATCGGTCGATAACTTGCCGGGGATCGCCAAGTCCCATAATTCTCTGGCCCGCGTGTACGGCACCACCGGAAACCTTCCGGAAGCCACGGAGCGAGCCGAGCTTGCCTTGGAGTTCGCGCGCATCGCCGGTGACCAGGAACAGGAGATGCAGGCCCATATCAATCTGGGGGAGGTCGCGCTGAGGACTGACGACACCGCCGGAGCACAGGCAGCGTTTGAAGAAGCGCGTCGCATCGCCGAGGGTCGCGGGAGTTCTCCGGATCCGATCCTGCTGCACAATCTGGGCACCGCCTACGCGCAAACCGGCGATCTCGAACAGGCTCGGGAGTATTTTGATCAGGCGCGATCCCGTAACGAGGAGGCGGCAAACTGGCGGGAACTCGCCAGCAACTACTACATGCTGGCTTCTCTATCCTCGCGCAGCGGTGACTACGAGACCGCCCAGACCCTGGCGGAATCCGCCCTGGAAGCGGACAAGAAAGCTGAATACGCGCCAGGTATCGCTGCGGATCTGTTTGCTCTGGGAAAGATCCGGGAACGCCGCTCAGATGATGAAGACGCCTACCAGTACTACCTGCGGGCCTTGCGAGTCTACCTAACCGTCAATGACGCCCGCGGTAGTGCCGAGGTATTGGCAGAGCTCGAAGCTACCGCGACTCGCCTCGATCGACGTGAAGAAGCGGAGGAGTTCGCCGCGCAGAGAAGCCGGATATTGGAGGCGATCCAGTGACCGGTGGAACGTTGCGAATTTTGAAAGGCTACGGCCGGCTCCTGCGGGCGATCGTAGCGGTGGCGGTATGGATCGCCGGACTTGGTATGTTGAGTGCCCTTATCACTCTGCCGCTGTGGTTCCTGGCGGCTCAGTTCCCGACGATCTACACCACCAGCGCGCTTATCGTGCTCCTGGCGGCTCTTACGTGGCTCCTGGTGGGAGGAAGGCGACCCACGGCGGGGACGCTCTTCTGGGTGGCAGAGATCGCGCTGATCCTTACGGGTCTGGCGTTGGGATGGTATGTCGTGACTGCCGTGGCTCTCGTGATTGCCACCGGAGTGATTGCACACCGCCTGGCATGATTACTCGGCGACTCTCGCGGATCTCCGCGCTGATCACGGTGCTGCTCAGTTCCCTATCGACGACCATCGCGGCGCAAATGCCCATGACCAGCCTTGACCGCGATGACCCCGTATACGTCCAACAGCAACAAATGGTTGAACGCCCCCAGGAGCCACTGGTTTTGTTCACCTACACCCCTACGGCTGATGAAGATCTATTTAGTATTGCCTCGCGGCTGAAGCTCCCGTATGCGACGATCGCCTCCGTAAACCGGTTGGATCGGCCGCACCTTCCCGAAGATGGTACTCCGATACTAATTCCCAGCCATCCCGGATTGTTCGCCCCCACCACCGCGGCAACGCCGCTGGAACGTCGCCTCCTGGATCGAATTGCTCCCACTGACCGCGTGCAGGAGATACAGGTTCCCGCTTCTTCCGGAGATGAACCCTTTCTTTTCGCACCGGGGCTGGACTTTTCTGAAGCTGAGCGGGATCTTTTCATGCAGGGTGCGTTTATGCACCCCCTCGGAGGCGGGGCCGTTTCATCACCGTTCGGATATCGGTATCATCCCTTCTCCAATGCTCGTCTATTTCACACCGGAATAGACTTCGCAGTCGATTTCGGTACACCGGTCTTCGCCGCTGCGGATGGTGTTGTGCAGGAAATCAACCGGGAACCGTTGCTTGGTCTGTCGGTTCTCGTGGCACACCGGGGAGAATACGAGACGATGTATGCACATTTGCAAGAGGCGATTGTGACCGTGGGAGACAGGATCCGAGCGGGGGAGACCGTGGGGTTTGTGGGCAGCACAGGCATGTCTACCGGGCCCCATTTGCATTTTGAAGTGCGGTTTCGGGGTACACCTCGAGACCCGGGACAGTACATTCTATGGGAGTAATGAGGATTCACCGACAGGGTTCGGTCATGTGTATCGTGGCCCTTACCGTGCTTGCCGCCGCCGAAGTTCCGGGGCAGAGCTTTCGGGGTGAGGTGATCAACCGCGAAGTCCTTTCCGTGGAGTCGGTAGTTGAGCAATCGATATCGTCGGGCGAGGTGTTGCTGTTCACTATCCCCGACGCTGCTCTACGTTTTATGACGGGAGTGGAACTCACCGTCTCCACTGAAGACACCAACGTGGCGCCGGGATCGTATTCCACCACGATCTATGCCGCGGTAGATCCGCCTCAGGAGAACGGTGTGCAGAATCTTGCCGGTCAACGGCTCGCGACGTTCCCTCTCACCGAACCGGTCCGGCAGCGGATTTTCATTCCCTTTGGAGCTGCTGACTCCGGGGATCAACGCGGGGTCACTCGCGCCGCCGATCCCCAAATTGGAGATCTTGCCGTTCAGCTGGTGCCAATCATGAAGGGAATGGACTCCCAAGCGCTCTCCACCACCTATTCAGTGACGATCACGCCTCGGTTACGTCAGATCGGTGCGATGCGCATCGAACTGGACGGCGATGAAGACCTGCTTCGCCGAACGCGAGCGGAACTGACGGTAACCCTGAACGGCGAAGAGATCGACGAGGAAGCCATTATCGAACGCGCGCCCGGAATCTACCGGTTGGAAGCACAGGCCGGTGACTTCCTCGATACCACCACGAACATCGGTATCGAACAGGGTCGACTCCGCGAAGTTGTCCTCGAACCCCAGGAGCCCGCCGCAACGATCCGGGTTTCCGTACCCTCCGTGGCCGAAGTATACTGGAATGGAGCACGACTAGTTGATTACGACGCGTTTACCGCAGCCCCGGGGGAACACTCCATCATGATCCGCCTCGGGGACTTCACCGTAAGTCGAAATATCGAACTAGATGCTCATGAGAGCTATGAACTCGCGATAGACCTTGATATTTTGATGAAACAGAACTAAACCTAAGATGATACGTGACGATAATGTGTGTATCGGTGGCGGAAATAGTTCCCCTCCCAGTTTACTATTATCTGTAGCCGATACTCTGGCCGGTTCTGCCGAACCGGCCTTTTTTTATGTTCGCTCCGTTCTGTTGACAAAGGTCACTGTACGTCCGTAGAGTGCCACCATGACCAAGAAATGGCGGGTAGGCCTGATCGTGCTGTTCATCGTGTTAGCCGGGGGCACGGTGGCAATTGGAATAGCAACAGGTGTAGCCGTCGCCGCCACTACCAATATCCAAAACCTCGATCGCATCGAAGAACAACGGTCCGCTCTTCCGACACAGATCCTTGATCGAAACGGCCGTCTGATAACCGAGTTCTTTTCCGATGAGAACCGGGAACTCGTGAGCATCGACGAACTCCCGCGTCATTTGATCTACGCCCTGATCACACGAGAAGACCAGACGTTTTTTGAACATCAAGGATTCAGTTTTCGCGGAACCGCCCGGGCTGCGTGGAACGTACTCACCAACAACTACTTCTCCGGTGGATCTACGCTGACTCAGCAACTCTCCGGGCATCTGTATGCCGATCGGAATACCATCTCGATCCAACGTAAGCTGGTGGAACTCTGGTGGGCGCTGCAAATGGAACGGCATCTCACCAAATACGAAATACTGGAACAGTACCTGAACCGGATGTGGTTTGGGCACGGAAACTATGGAGTAGAGGCGGCAAGCCAGTTCTTTTTTGGTCATTCCGCCCGCGATCTGACGATCGCCGAGTCGGCGATGCTCGTCATCCAGTTGGCGAATCCGTCGTTATACTCTCCGATCCGCCGTCCCAATGAAGCGCGGCGTGTGCAGAAGACCATTCTCGACCAAATGGTGAACCTGGGGTACGCCACCCAGGATCAGGTAGACCGCAGCTTCGACCAGTACTGGGGGAGTTACGATTTCACACGGGCCAGTACGTCTACCGCCTTCTTTGAACGAGAAGACCGAGCCCCGTACTTTTCGGAGTATGTCAGGTACCAGTTGGAAAACCAGTACCTCCTGGGAAGCTTAGACATTAACCGCGATGGATTTGTGGTTCACACAACCCTGGACCTCGGTTTTCAGGAAGCCGCCGACCGTTACATGCGTGCAGGTATCGCCCGGGCCAACAGTATTTACCAGCAAAACACGGCGACTCGGGTAGACTACGGAGCAGATTTGGTGCCGATCATCGATCTCCTGTCGCTCACCTTCAACGTTCCAGACCTCCGTGTAGGCGACGCCAAACGTCGGCAGGCGGCGCAGCAGACGTTCGATGAGGATCTTAATCCGCTGATGGAGGTGGTCACGCTCATGTTCGCTCCCAGTGAGCAGCTCGGCCTACGCCATGCCACCCGTATGTCCTACTCCCGTAGCGAGCAACAATCCCAGCGGACCACCGTCCAGGGAGCGCTGATTACGCTGCAGAACGATACCGGCCACATCACCGCCATGGTGGGGGGGCGGGAATTCGAATCCCGAAACCAGTT
This sequence comes from Alkalispirochaeta sp., assembly GCA_046483765.1. Lineage (GTDB taxonomy): Bacteria > Spirochaetota > Spirochaetia > DSM-27196 > Alkalispirochaetaceae > Alkalispirochaeta. Next base: position 21,956 of record JAWOCO010000208.1, read on the forward strand.
CAACCGGGCAGTAGACGGATCTCAGACGCCGGGCTCATCTTTCAAGCCGCTATACTACGTGGCGGGTATTGAAGAACGCGTCATAACGCCGGCCACCATGCTGTATGACTCACCGGTGGTATTCTGGAACGATGACGATACACCGTACACGCCGGAGAACTACCGGGGAGAATGGGTTGGACCGGTGCTGGTACGCTACGCGCTGGCCCGCTCGATGAATGTGCCCTCGGTAAAAGTGCTTGACCGGGTGGGCTTTGATGCCGCTTTGCAAACCGCCGGCGCGCTTCTGGGTATACCAGAAGCGCAATGGGAAGAGCGTAATTTGGTTCGCAAGTATCCTGTGGGCCTGGGAGTGGTAGAAGCAGCCCCGATCGACATGGCCCGCGCCTATGCAACCCTGGCCAATCAGGGCCGCCAGGTTACTCCGCTCGCCGTGCGATACATTGAGGACCGCTCCGGGCGCATCATACTGGAACCGGAGGCGGAATTCCGCCGCGAGCAACGCCGCACCGGGGGGCCCGACCAGATCGTAAGCCCGCAAGCCGCCTATATCATTACTGATATTCTCCAGACCGCCGTAGAAAGTGGCACGCTGCGCTATGCCCAAAGCGTGGCAGGCGGATTCGAACAGCCCACCGCCGGAAAAACCGGCACCACTCAGAACTGGGCTGACGCCTGGACGCTGGGCTATACCCCCTACTACACCACCGCCGTGTGGTTTGGTTTCGACCGCGGTGGTAACAACAGCTTGGGCGTAAACCAGACCGGTGCAGTCACCGCCGGCCCCGTGTGGGCGCAGTACATGCGCGATATCCACCAGGGACTGCCGGTTCGAGAGTTTGTGCAGCCGGATGGCATCGTGGAGCTGGAAGTCTCAACCCGTTCCGGACTCTTGCCCCCAGCGGATTACAGCGGGTCCACCGTGGACGAAGTCTTTATTGCCGGCACACAACCAACCGAGTTTGACCGGATGGAACAGTTTGACCGGCAACAACAGCCGGTACTCGTGGAGCGGCTGCGTACCAGCCTGGACGGCCGGGATTTTTCCCTTGATGGAGGCGCTACCGCCGCTTCCCGTCCCCGCCTTGATCTAGGCCTCGATACCACCCGCCTTGACTCGCGTTCGCCCAGCCGGGATGACGATGAACCGGATCCCGACCCAGATTCTGATGAGGATGAAGGCGATGTGCGAGCAGATGATACCGACGAACGCGACACTGATGGAGAGGACGACGGTGACGACTCCGATGACCAAGAGGATTCCGGATTCAACCCCTTACTCGACTAACGGAGTAGAACGACTATGGCGCATATAGAAACGATCGACATCCATCGAGTTCGCGTCCACCACCGCGTGCGTCGAGACCTGGGTGACCTCCAAGCACTGATGACCAGTATCAAAGCCCATGGCCTTCTGAACCCGATAATCGTCACCGAGGAGTACGATCTGGTCGCCGGCCACCGGCGGCTGGAAGCGGCCAAGCGCCTTGGCTGGCGAGCTATTCAGTGCCGGGTTGTCGAGTCACGAGACAAAACGCAGCTGCTCCAAATGGAGATGGATGAAAACATGGCGCGGAAGGACTTCAGCAGTGATGAAACCGCAGATGCCTTAGTCCGTCTCGATCGCCTCAAGAACCCTTCCCTCTGGCGCCGGATCGGCTACGCCTTAGCCGCCGCCTGGCAATGGCTCACGCGCCCGTTCCACAGGAACGTCTAAGCCCAACCCATCACTGAGCGATATCGTCCAACCGCAGTACCCGCAAGTCTCCGCTTTCACCCTGAACCAGCAGTTCGTCCTCACGGATCACGATATCTGTGTCTTCCAGTACCGGCTGAGCGGAACGGCGTTGCAGTACCAACTGAGCATCAAATTCGCCTACCACAAAGGCGTCATCCTCAGGGATCACGGTTAGCAGATAACCATCCACCACCCGAACTCGGCTTCCGGGAACGACCGGGGAATCACTCTCTGCCATGATCGAGAGGGATGAAGGGTCGAGCATGAGTAACCGTCCCGTTCTTCCGTGGGAAACCACAATCCCCCCCTGAAACTCGGTGAGTTCCCGCGTCACCACGGGGATCGTTTGCTCTCCCACCACGGCGGCGTCATCGAAATCGACCACCGCCAGCTCGAAACGCCCTTCACCGTCTCCAAGGACAAATGGGACCAGGTCGGTGGGAGCGGGTTGGTCATCAAGAGTCGCCTGGTCGTCGGCGGTCTCCTCGTACAGCTCTTCAACTCGCTCCGTGAGTTCTTCGAGCTCGTCTTCTTCCTCGTCAAGCTCTTCCTGGCGTTCAGCAATCTCAGTCTCCCGCTCGTCAAGCTCGCGACGCTCATCCTCCGCTTCGCTCTCCTCTGGGTCGTCCTCGTCATCGGTGGGTCCGTCATCGGTGGTGTCAGTGTCGTCGCCGGTCTCGTCCTGGGCAGGCTCATCCTGCGCGGGCTCATCCTGCGCCTCCTGGTCCTCTTCCGGCTGGTCCTGATCGGGTTCCGTCTCTGCAGGCTCCGGCTCCTCCTGCTCGGGCTCCTCCTGATCAGCATCATCGACATCCGAGACCTCCTGGTCGTCGGGCTCAGCCGCTTCATCGTCTAATTCAGCGCGACGCTCTTGGATCTCCTCCTGCTCTTCATCCAAAGCGGTCCGCTCCTCCTGAATGGCAGCGGTTCGCTCTTCTATAACGCGCTCAATGAAGTCGATAATCGCTTTCCGGTCCTCGATTCCCAGGTCTCGGCGGGTGCGCAGTTCATCGATCACCCGTGAATCCACCAACTGTCGCGGATCGACAGCATCCAAGGCGCCCGGAGCGCGGTCGTCACGAATCGGCACGACCAGCTGCGTCTGTCCCGCCCAACGCCGGTAGGAGGTGGCCAAGCCGGCCCGGTCGGGATCCAGCTCACTCACCACCGCCTCGCGGTAGCGCTCGGAGAAGATATCCATAGCTCCCCGATTCACCGCGTTGTAGATCGTAATAAAGCGTGCCAGCAAGTCCGCATCGTCCTGGTCGTACTCCCAGGCGGTCTCCAGGTAACCGGAGACGATACGGCGCAGATTTTCAATATGATCAACGCGGGAGGTTTCCGACAGTTCGATCACATCCGCCGCAAGACGGCGATCCTCGACATCCCCGATGATGCGCGTCACCAGGTAGCGCGCATCGTAATCCGCCGCATCGGAAGCGGTAATTCCCCGCCCCATGACACGGCCAATCTCACGAATCGCATCCCGAGAGTCGATTGTGTCCACCGGACCTTCATAGTTTTCGAACTCTATATCAACATCCGAGGCTTCCTCGACCTCTTCTCGATCGACCTCGAGCGCGGCGAGGCCGCCGGCGGACATGAGCATGATTACCAGAACACTTAGACGAAAGACACGACGGATTATCATAACAATTTCGAGTATAGCGTAGATTTTCCCAGACTGCCCAGACTCACCCTCTTTCGGTCCTACGCAAGGAGCGCTATACTCAGCACCGATGTTCGGATTTGTGATCAAGAAAAGTTTTTTTGACCTCTGGGATAATTTTCTTCCGGCCGTACTGATGAATCTGGGTTTCATCGTTCTGTTCGCACTGCCCGCGACGCTCCCATCGGCGTTAGCAGGTAGTGGAGCGGTTGTGAGTCTCGCGGTCCTTGTACTGGGGATCTTCGCACTGTTCATCTATACCGGCGGGGTATTCGGTGTGACCCGTGCCATCACCGACCATCAGAGCATCGAGTGGTCCGAGTTTCTCCACCGCCTCCGTGATACGTGGAAAGCAGCCACCGTTCTGGCCGCAATTACCGTCCTGCACTTATTTCTGCTCTCCATCGCGTTTCCCGTCTATAGCTCGCTAAATAATATGATAGGCCTGTTTGCGCTGGCAATTCTCTTCTGGATGTCGGTGATCTGGTGGATTACCGCGCCCTACTATCTACCACTCCGGCAACGGCTGGATACGTCCATTCCAGCGGCGCTGAAAAAGTCGTTCATTTTTACTTTTGACAACACCGGCTTCACTCTAGGGTTAGCACTCGGTGCACTGGTGGTGGTGGCGATTAGCATCTTTACCGCGTTTCTCATCCCCGGAATCGCGGGGCTTGCCATATGGTACCAGACGGCGGTCAAACTTCGGCTTTACAAGTACGATTATCTCCAGGAGCACCCAGAGGCTGATCGAAAGAACATCCCCTGGGATGCGCTGTTATTCGATGATCGGGAGCGGGTGGGGAAACGCACTCTTCGCAACATGATCTTCCCCTGGAAAGATTAGTTACTGTCCACCACCATGGGGATCTGAGATTCCTAACCCATCGTATAACCAGGAGTTAACCGACGGTTGGTTCGACAAACCCGTTCTGGGGTAGGGATCATCGCTACCCACGCCGTACGGGCCAGATGTCCCAATCGCGATCGGCGGAGAAACGCCCGCTGTGTCAGCAGCTTCCGCCGTGCCCGTCTGACAGTACTGGCAGGGATTCCCGCCGCCTCTGCGTGGCTGATGGTAGCCCGGGGACAAATACGGTACGCCTTATCTACGTTGTGCCATACCTGGTAGACCCACATCCGAGCCGTGCTCAGCGCAGCATGCCGAGCAAAGCACACCGTCTCCCGATGGTGCTCAGCCAGATCCTTTCGTATCTCCCGATCAAGATAGTTCACGGCAAATAACGGATTGTCTCCAGTTCGTGGTAGCCGCGAATTGACTGTCACATGGGAAACACTGCCGGTACCACACCACTTCAGACATCGGGGATAGGTCTGATGCTCGTCACTGCGGAGAGTCCGCCCAGATTCAGGCATCCGTTCCCATAGGCGGCCCGCCTCATCCATGAGCTCGGTGAATGACCACTCCAGCGCCTGCGGATCCGGAGGATATCGCGTTTCGATCGCATCCCGGATCTGTTGCTGGCGCTCTGTCATCCGTCCCGACCGACGCAGGGTAACTGTCGACATCGCATAGAGATATTGAGAGTCCGCGCCCGCGAGAAGATTAAAGTTATTGGGATGAAACTGACTCACCCAAAAGCTCTGGAACCCGTCGGCCACCAAGTCCTCCCCTGGTGTGAGCGCCTCGGTGAGTTCACCATGAAGCGCCAGACTCTGACGGCAGAGCAACATGATACGGTGCGTGATCGTGGTGGGTGAGACGAACATCTGTCGCGCGGTCGCCCGAACACTGTTCCCGTTCACCAACAGCCGATGCAGGCGAGGTAGATTGAGCCGCTTCTTAGTGAAGTACTCCGTCGAGAATGTCGCTTCACTGAACTGGCGGCCGCAAATTACACAACGGAAGCGGTGGGTGCGTCCAGATCGATTCGATGTATAGTACCCGTTGTTCACCCACCAGCGGGTGGTTGCCCGTCCGACACGGTGGTGTTCACGACACTCTGGGTTCGGGCAAAATGGAGGCGTAATCATAGTGTGCTCCTTTGCACGCAGACATCCACAGCGAAGTTGTCTTCGCTGCCCTACCTCCTCCTATAACTGGCCACTGAGCCCTCCTGCTTCGCCAACCCGGCTACGTATCCCCATGGTGGTGGACAGTTTTGGCAGCATAGAGAAAGGGTGTGTCGGCGATGGCGACTACCGCTTTCACCAAGTACGTGGTAACCACGATTTGCACCAGCACTCCACCCGGAAACACTCCCACAAACGCCACCAGCGTAAAGACTATGCTATCGATCAACTGACTCACGATCGTGCTCAGGTTATTGCGAACCCACAGGGGACCGGGAAACCGAGTACGCCAAAAACTGTAGGCCCAGACATCATGACGTTGGCTAAGAACGTACGCTACCAGGCTCGCTCCCGCGATTCTGGGAAGCACACCGAATACGGTGACAAGACTCTCATGCATCGTATCCGACGGCGCCGGTTCGAAGAGCACCGCCAGATACATGAGAACGGTAACAACCAGAATCGCAAAGAATCCCACGCCCACCCCCTTGCGCGCGGCGTCTTTTCCAAAATGCTCCGACAGGATATCGGTAGCAAGAAACGAACCGGCATAGACGATGTTTCCCAGCGTTGCGGTAAAGCCGAAGATCTCAATCGTCTTACTCACCTGAATATTGGCAACGACTCCGGCAAGGGCAATCCAGACGTACAGACCTGTGCGACCAAAAAAGCGAAAAGCAAACAGCACCGCGACGAAGTTCACCAGCAGCATGGCTACCCAGAGCACTTCGTTTGAAACAACTATACTCATGATGTCCACAGTTCCTCCTGAGAAAAATCAACCGGACGACGATTGTCGGCGAGCCGGCGGCTCAGGAACTCGGTATCGAGCTGCAATCTTCTGACGAGTCGTCGCAACATAAGTTCACTGATGATGTTCTGCTCGGCAAACAAAAACGAGAGGGCGCGCTCCGCTAAACAGGGCACGCGCAGAGCGTTACGATTGAGTCGGTCGTCTTCGCTATCTCCGGGAAACGAACGGTGGATCGATTCTCCCAACTGGGATTGCGTCGGCCGGTTCTTGAGATCCGAGAGCTCCGCCTCCAGAGGCGCCGGATCGCCGTGTACGGCGGCTTCCGCAAGCGGCTTCAACACAAGAAACGTGTATTCTTTCCCGGGCAGTATATGGTGGTGGGCGCAGCGAGTCGCGTAGTTCGGCTCACGACCGTCCGCCACGGTCCGGTCACCACCGATAATGATTAGCGGGTCAAAATACATGGCGGGGCACTCGTCGCCGTCCACCAGATAGTAGCGATAGGTATGGCTCGAATCTCTCAGACACGACCGATGTTCACAGTACGCGGTTAAAGGAAACACGTCGGTGGTAATTTCTAGTAATAGTTGCGCGGTCGTGTTGAAGACCGCATTGCGAAAATTCAGAATCAAGGTAGGAAAGACGAATACCAATCCTCGGGCAACCGACAGGCGTTGAATCACATAGGCGATCCGCTCGTCGTAGAATGACGCTTCATCGATGATCCAGGTCCCCACCTCGGGGTGAGAATGCACCAGATCTTCCAGCTCAAAGGAGGAAGAGATTTCGGCAATGGCGGGGCCGAGCTTCTCGTACCCGCCGCGATAGGCCAAGGCGTCTTTGGGATAGTCGGAGAATCGTCGCGAATCCAGCCGAGAGCGTACGAAGAACACGTTCCGCAGATCGGCGCCATCCGCGGTGCGGCACCCGGCAATGTCGCTATCTTTTTCGCGCACCACCCGGGAATCCCGCCAAATCTGCGCCGCAAATCCGGTCTTGCCGGAGCCCATGGGTCCCACCACCAGGATCCGGCGTCCTTGACGGGTGAAATCAAAGTGATTCGTAGCGTGATGGACACGGAGTTCCGGTAGTCCCAGCGTGCGGTAGAAGGTGTTGTCCGTTACGCTCATGACACCCGCGGATCTCGGACGGAGTTGCGCAAGGTTCCTACCTGATCAATCTCTACCTCAACGACGTCGCCATGGGCGATCGGCCCGACTCCCGCCGGCGTGCCCGTGAGGATGATATCTCCGGGATACAGTCTGAAGTTTCTTGAGACGTAGTGTATCGTCTCTGCAATGGGGAAGACCATCTGTCGAGAAGACCCCGATTGGACCACCGTCCCATTCAGGCGTGTCTCGATTGTGATGTTCTCAAGATCCGCGAACTCCGCCGGCGGTACAATTCTCGGACCGATCGGCAGAAACGTATCGAACGATTTGCCCCGAAACCACCCAGAGCGATCACCTTTCTGGATATTCCGCTGGCTCACATCATTGGCGGCGGTGATCCCCATGACGTAATCCCAGGCCGACTCGGTAGGAATATCCTGCCCTTCCCGACCCATGATCACAGCGATCTCGCCTTCGTAATCGGTACGTTCATCCGCGTACTGGTACTCTGCGAGAATCTGAGGTAACACGATCACCTCCTCGGGTCCAATCAGAGAACTGGTCAGCTTCGAAAACAGGACGGGTTCTTTCGGTGCTACCGGATCATACCCCCCGCTTCGGACGGTGACACTTTCTTTAATATGGTCGTCGTAATTGAGGCCCAGGGCGATAATTTTCGAGGGCGCCAGGCGATACGACTCCGTACCATGCGCAAGCTTAACACCAGGTATCATGACTCGGAGTGTAAATGAGATGAGAGTGGAAGCTCAATGGGAACCGACGGGCCGGAAAACTGCGGTTCGGTATCGAACAGATATACGTCCAGTACCGCCTGCACCCGGGCGGCATACTCGCGCATCTGTACACTGAGCTGTGCCATCCCGCTTGCATCATCCGCCGCGTATCCGTACGCCTTGATCCCGTGGGCTTCCGCGATAAAAATCGCGCGCTCCACGTGAAATCGCTGGGATACGATCACGAAGCGATCCTGCTGGAATACCCGGTGCATGCGAAGCACCGAATCCAGAGTTCGCAATCCGGCGTAGTCCGGTATCAGCCGATCAGCGAACACCCCGCGATCCCGCAGGGCCGCCATCATAGCCGCCGGTTCATTGTAGCTACTGCTGGAGTTATCTCCACTAACGACCAGCACATCCACCCGTCCCGCGTCGATGAGTTCGGCAGCGGCGTCCATGCGGGCGATAAAAAAGCGGTTCGGCGTACCACTGCGACTATAACGGCTGGTGCCGAGAACGAGCGCTGCCGAGGAGACGGGAACATCGGAGACATCCGTGAAGATCTGGCCTTCCGCGGCACCTCGCACCAAACTGTGGGATAGGAATACCGCCAAGAGTACCAGCAGAATTCCGTATTTGATTAAATGGCGCGCGATGAGGAGGATGCGAAACACGCGTCACCAGCTTCGATTCACACCGGTATCACGGGAACTCACAAAGAATACAGGTACCGGTACCGGGACGGGTGAGATAAAGGCCAGGCCTCGGCGTTCTTGGAAGCTTCGGCCACTGTCACAGCGCCGGCGGAGGTCACGGCGCCGGCAGCTACAAACTATACAATTGGTTGGCGTCACCCACCATGCTCACGCATATTCACGATCGCTTCGACGGCTCGACGGCGAACGGTTCTGATGTAGGGACTTGAGGCGGTCTCCAACAGAACGTTGAGGACTTCCGGGTCGGGGAGCCCACCGTTGCGCTCAGAAAGGCGCTCCAATGAGATGATGAGCGAAAAAGCCAAGTTGTTGTCCGGCGTGGGACTCGAATTTTCTCGCAACAAGGTCTGCACCATGTGGTCGGAGACTTCGTTATTCTCGTTCAGTCCGATCTGACCTAAGGCGTACGCCGCTTCCGCAAGTACCATAGATTCAGGATCATCCCGCAGGATCCCGATGAGGGTGTCTTTGGCTTCCTCGCCTCCAACCTGGCCGAGCAATTCCGCAGACTGACGGCGAATCTCCGGGAAGTTATTGACGATAGACCCATTGGAACGTACCTGCCGTCCTACACCTTCCGCTGCCAGAGACTCCAGAATGACGTAAACTCCATCCGGGGTTTCCCCACTCTCCACCATATCTCGAATGCTGCGCAGGGCCAGTTCTTTCATCTCCCGATCATTTGCACGAGCCTGACTGCGCATGATCTGAAGTTCCAAATCCTGGCTCAAATACAGTTCTTCGATCGTGCGGCCCGTGGCCGGAGCCTCTCCGTCTTCATCGTCACTATCCTGACCGAATACCAGTCCCGGTATCAGCAGTACTGCGGTCACGAGTAATAGGAGCGTTCGTATCTTCATCGTCGGTACCTCGTTTCGTCCTGACTATATCCTAAAACGTATCGATCTTCCATTCATTATCGACTTTTTTCAGCAGATACAGAAGGTATCGCTCCCCGCGGATTTCCATAATCGCCTCTACGGTCTGCTCATCTACGAATACCAGGTCGTCCAGTCTCGCATTCGCCCTACTGGGAACCACAACGAAATTGAAATAGTCCTCCAGCGTCTCCAACTCGATGTTGTTGCGCTCCAGGACCCCGCTCTGTGAGCTGTCGGCCAGAACATCGGGATTCGAATAGGTCCGGCGGTACGCATCGGTCAGGTAATCCTGCCACGCCGGAAAATCTCGATCAGAGATGATCTCGTTCAATTCCTGGATCGTCTGCTCCACCTCTTCAAACGTCTGGTCGTAGAGTTCCTCCGACACCGCAATTTCGTGCGGCCCGTCGGGCTCCGGCTCCGGCTCCGGCTCGGGTTCGGGCTCGGGCTCGGGCTCGGGATCCGGCGCAGGTTCCGGTGCGGGTTCCGGTGCGGGTTCTTCCACGGAAGTCGTTTCTTCCGCGGCTTCGGGTTCAGGCGGTGTCGCGCACCCCACAATCATCAGAATCGTTAGAGCTATCCCGGCAACGATCGTTGTCGACGTTTTTCTCATACCTGGAGTGTAGTGTTGTCTGCGAAGCACTGTCAATTTCCATCTTGCCTCGCAGCAGCCCAGAACATACAATTGCCTCCAGAGGTATCCATGGTATCGGCCCAGAACATCCAAAAACTGCTTCACGCCTATGTCCGCCGGAACGGAACGCCCCACGTGACCCTGGATTCCCTCTCTCAGTTCGCCCTGCGTTTCGGAAAGCGGTTTGCCACCGAACAACCGGAGTTCGCGCCGCTGATTCCTGAAGACCGTAACGACCACATTATCGCCGGCCTGATCGAACTCGAGAAAGGCGGAGCAGTTCAGTTGGAACGGGACGAGGCCGGAACGATCACGACTGTCTACTATCTGGCCTTCTATGCTGCGGAGGTAGGCAGATGGTATCGAAAGATGCAGGACGACAAGGAACTCCCGTTTCCGGCCGAGGAGAACCTGGACATTACGATCCCCTCCGGCCTGTTACGCACCGTGGACGTCGCCGATAACTTGATGCATTTTCTCCAGTCCACGGAGGAGAACCCGGGACAGATCCTGCTTCTACGTTTTCCCAGTAATATTCGCGATGCCGTTTCCACCGTAAAACTGCTCAAAGAAGACATGCTTCCCTTGGTTATGAACCGATTTCGAGACTACCTGCGCACCGAACGGAACGGCAGCTACATGGAGACCAAGCTCCGCGCCGTGTTTCGGAACCGGGAGATGCTCGTTCACGAAATTATCGAGACAACACAAACCCGCCCCGATGAGGCGGTGAAAACGGTAACCGAACCAAATGAGTTTCAGTTCCATTTCTGGACGCAGATCTCATCGCTGATCATTAAGGACTACAAGGACAAGGTAGATAAACTCGAATCCGAACACGGTTTCTGCCAGGCGGCCTATCTCCTCGGCTACTACGCAGTCTACTACAAGGGACTGCACCAGGAGGACAAATCACGCGAGGAGGTGCACCACCTGCTCACTACTGCGCTCCAGAAGCCGCCGTTCAGTTTCACCCTTCAGGATGTGTACAACCTTACCGATGATCGAGGGGTTCTGCTGACGAAGCGAGTTTCCCGCGAAGAGATAAACCGCTGGTTGGAGGAAATGCTCCGACGGCCCAGTGAAGATCGCATTTCAGAGTTGGTCACAGTCAATACCCCTCAGCAACACGGACTCATGATTCACTCCGCCCAGTATGTTCCGCTATTGCTGAGACTGATTAAGGCGGCGGCCCCGGTGATTCGCCGCGAACTGATTAACGAGGCCTACAACGTTCTCCTGGACGAGCTTGATGACCCGTGGGTGTTCGATGATACCGCGTTCAGCAAAGTGCTCTCGGCACGCGTTCGTGACGAGTTTCATGTCCTTTTTGGTCTGGCCCAGTTCCAAACCCTTTTTCTGGTAATCGACGGCCAGGAGTTACCTTCGGGACAAGAACAGGCAGCCATGGCACTGATCGACACCAACCAGAAAGACATGCGTTCCTGGGAAGATATTCTAAAAATATCCCGATCTGACGTACATCGCGAGGCGCGGTTACGACTTCCGTTCTGGATGTTAATTCCGATAGTCCGCGGGATCGTCCGGTTGTTTCGCAATATGTTTTCGGTGTCTGGGCGCGTGGGCTCCGCGGCATCTCCCGCACCACCGCCCAATAGTCCTCCGGCGCCGCGGGCTGAAGACTCCGAGAAGCTTCGCGAGGCCAAACGAAAGAAATTCGCGGAGTCGGTTGCGCTCATGCAACAGCAATACCTCGAATCCGGGGAAACACCCGACCAGAAGCTAAAAAAGCTGCGGAACCAGTGGAACCCGTTAATCGATCCCGTGGCGGCGGAGAATCTGGTGGAAGACGTGAACTCACTCTGTCGTGACACAGTTCGTCGCCTGCGAGTGAAGCGCACTCTCCACGTACCGGAGCCCGCGCGCATTGATGAACTGGCACGACGGATCGCCGCTAACTCGGCGTTCGACCGTATCCGGCGACGGAAGGCGTTCGAGATGTATCTCAAGCTCTACATGCTGACGATTATACAGCGGAGCTAATACCCGCTTCGCGGCCCGTGGCGATTGCCGCAGCCCGCCGCCGGCGGCAGTCGCCAATCAGTCCCGGGACTCCGCCGAAGGCGGTGACTTCCGTGATGAGCACACCAGCATCGTAATATCGTCGTGCTGCGGTGCCCCTGAAACAAACGCGTCCAGTCGCGAAAGCACGCCCTGCAACATGCGGTCGCTACTCCGGCGGTCGGCCAGGTCGATACTGGTTGAGCGCACTGCGGAATGGAGTCGTTCCTCCCCAAACTCCTCCCCTTCGGGATTAAACGCTTCCAGTACGCCGTCGGTAAACAGTACCAGGGTTGACCCCGCGGGAAACGCCACCGTCCGAGAGTAATACTGGCCGGTCTCCTCAATGCCGATCGGCAATCCCTCGGCATCGATGGAGTCCACGGTGTCACCCGCTTCCGGGAGCAATAATGCAGGATGGTGGGCGGCATTCGCGTAGGACAGCGAGTGATCACCTGCGTCGAAAACGACGACGCTGGCTGTGGCAAAGCGGTCCAATTCTACCGCACCACTCACGCCGTGGTTGATCATCCTGAGAATCTCACCGGCGTCATCAGTATGTTGCAATGCCAGATGCGCAATTGTCCGGACCATGACCATGACCAACGCCGCGGGAACTCCTTTTCCCGAAACGTCACAGATGACGACTACCGTGCGATTGTCATCGATCGGGATCACATCGTAATAGTCTCCACTTACCCCGCGGGCTGGCCGGCTCACGCCGGCAAACTCGATCCGCCCGGCGGTGCCTGCCGGAGGAGCCTGAAGACGCTTCTGAATATCGCCGGCGATTTCCACGTCGCGCTGAATCCGGTAGGTGTAGTAGTTGTCCAGCGTCACCGCCACGAAGTTGGTCATCGTTCGGGCGTGGTCAAATTCAGCAGCGCTAAAGGGGCGAGAGTCACCCCGGCGCACTACACTGAGCAGGCCAAGCACCGTGCCCCGCGCTTTGAGCGGAAGCACGAGCATTGATCGCAGCCGTAAAACCCGATCGCCGGCGTGTTTGGTGAGCACCGGATCGTCTCCAGCCTCCGCGATATGCACGGCAGCACCGGTTTTCAGCGTCTTTCCCCACACCGGTGTATCGTCCCCGATACTCAGACTCATCACAAACTGCCGGAGGGCCCCCTGTTTCGATTTGATAATTTCTGGAACGGGAACGGGCGGCGGATACAGGCCCACCACCGAGGAGACGTGCGCCTTGCCACCGTCCACCAGAACCGCTACTCCCGCATCCGCCTCCGTGGCGGAACTCATCGTTTCAATCGCGGAATGTAGGATGTTTTCCGGATCGCGATCACTCCCCAACGAATGGCCCACACCGGCGAGAAAATCGAAAATCGAACGGGCATTGCTCTGCAAGGAGCGAATCCGCACCCGTTCTTCCTTCATGGCAACATCTATGAGAAAGAGCGGGGTCGCAATGAACGGTACCATGGGCAAGATCGCCACTGCCGGCTCAAACACCCCGGAACTGAGCGGCACCACCAGATACAGTAACGTCTGGATCGCCAACATCACCTGCATCCACGGTTTGAGGTCTTCGATCTGATACCCGCGGGAGAACACAAACCGGTCCACCCGGAGAATCGCCACCAGGGACGCAATGAACAGCAGCGGCGGCAAAAAGTAGAGAACCACCCGGGCGGTGGTGCCGTCGCCCCCTAGGCTGTCACTCAAGATGATGATCCATCCCAGCCCGCTCACTACCGCAGCTCCCACGTATGACCGATTC
>JAWOCO010000246.1:0-11765 GCA_046483765.1 Alkalispirochaeta sp.
GGCTCAGCACCCGGAACCGAACTTCGGCAGTACCGAGGCGCTCGCCTATTACCTAGGACGCACCGCGTAACGTCAGGGAATGGGCAATCTCCTGGCCAACGGATCCTACCGCTTTGCCGAGAGTTACGGCCATCCCGAGTACTCCATGACGGTGAAAAAGCAGGAAATTGCGGCCTACGATCCGCGCGGAGTACAGGGCCATGGCTTGCAGTACGCCGTAGGTAACCGCGGTGCGGACCACGTTCGGGCGTACCTGATCTCTCCCGAGATTCTTGGTGCCCCTGAGAAGCTTGATCCCCAGGCGATTGAAGGCAAAGCGATGTGGGCCAAGATCTTCCAGGACCTCACCGGGGTCATCGATTCTTCCGGTCTATGCCTGTTTACCTCGTTCTCTCTGGGTGCCGAGGACTACAACGACCTCATCAGCGCCGCCACCGGCTTTGATATGACGGTGGAAGAGATGATGCAGGTCGGGGAGCGCATCTGGAACATGGAACGCAAGTTCAACCAGGACGCCGGCATCGACCCCAAGGAAGACACGCTTCCGGCGCGGTTCTTCAAGGAAGCGGTCACGGTGGGCCCCAACAAGGGCAAAGTGCACCGACTCCCCGAGATGCTGCCGGAGTACTACTCACTTCGGGGATGGTCCACGGAAGGCCGACCCACAACTGAGAAGCTTGCGGAGCTGAAACTTTCGTGAGGATTGAAGTTAAACTGTTTGCCACGCTCAGGCTCGCGCTTGGGCGTGGCTCGGTAACTCTCGATTTTGAAGCCCCCCCGCGCGTGTCGGATCTCATCGACGCGGTGAGCCGGGAGGTGGGAGAGGATATCCGCCCCTGGCTCATGAGCGAGGACGGAAACACGTTGATGGGTACGATGATTCTCCTGGGCGGAAAAAACATCCACCATCTGGAAGGCTTGGACACTCCGGTCACCGTGGATACGGTATCGATTTTTCCTCCCGCCGGCGGTGGGTAAGTGATAGCTTTTAGGCAGTGTCAGATCAGTTCGCTTCTGATCGGGATTCCTGCTTGCACCGCCACGCTCTTAATCGCCGCCACCTGATCGTTCCACTCATCAAGCTCGACCACCACCTGATAGCTCTTCACCTGCCACAGGGCGACCGTCGTTAGGCGCACGAACGCCGGCGCGCGGCAGCGCACGGTATCGGGATCGTGGAGCCGAAACGCGACCGTGGGACGTTCCAATAGTGCATAGATGCGGATTTCTTCTATCTCATCGAACTCGATCAGTCCCAGGGGTAACGCCGGGTCTTGAACGGAAAACCCCCGGTCTTCGATCCGAAGCATTTCGACGCGCTGGGAGTAGCGCCGCCAGGCGTAGAAGAATAACCCGGTGAACCCGACAACACCGCTGAGCCGCACCGTCCCAATTCCGGAAACCCGCTGCAGTCCCAGGACCAGGAACATGGCAACCCCAATTGAAAAGAGTGCCAGGGCGCGATATCCGCGGGAGTGGCCGTAGATCGGTGTATTCGGGCTCATTTCTTCTCCAAGATACCGTGCCCCGGGCCTTGTCGCAACGGCCGGGGATGCGTACTCTTTGGGACGCATGAAACGAGTCTTGATATTTGGCGGTGCACTGCTTGCGGTCCTTCTGCTTCTCGCGGCAGGGGCGACGTGGTACGGGTGGCATCTCCTTTCAACTCCGGCACGAGCTGATGATGCCGCGGTTTCACCGATCGTAATCGAGATCGAACGGGGCCAGTCAGTACGTAGCGTGAGCCGCGAGCTGGAGACCCAGGAGCTGGTTCGCTGGGCTGAACTGTTTGAGGGCTATGTACGATTGAGCGGTATGGCCGCTCGCATCCAAGCGGGGCGGTACTCGCTGGATCCCTCTCAGACTCCCCGGGACTATGTAGAGCAGTTTGTCTCGGGAGAAGCGATCATTGATGATATTGCCGTCTCGATTCCGGAAGGATGGAGTCTCTACGATATTGAAGTGTACTTTGAGAATCTAGGGCTTTTCTCTCGGGAGCGGTTCCAGCAAGCCGCCGTAATGCAGGAGCGGTATCGCGATTTTCCCCTGCTGGATCATCTCGAGGATGACACGATTCTCGACGGGTACCTGTTTCCCGATACCTACCGCATCTTTCCCGATAGCACGCCGGAATCGATCGTGAGACGGATGATTACCACGTTCCACGACCGCTTGCCGCCGGAGGTGGTAGAAGAAATTCGGCGGCAGGAGCGGTCGATTCATGAGATTCTGGCGTTGGCTTCCATTGTGCAGAAGGAGTCGGCTACTGACGAAGAGATGCCACTGGTGGCGGGGGTATTCTGGAACCGGCTGCAGATCGGCATGCGTCTGGAATCGGATGCCACCGTGAACTACGTACTTGGTACGAACAAACTGCAACCCACCTTTGCGGATACCGAAGTGGATCATCCCTATAACACCTATGAAAACTACGGACTGCCTCCGGGACCGATCGGAAACCCCGGATTACCGGCGATCCTCGCGGCGGTGTCCCCCGCAGAGCACGACTTTCTTTTCTTTCTGCATAAGCCCGATCGGGAGATCGTTCCGACTCGCACCTTCGCCGAGCATCTGCAGGCGAAGGCGCGCTACTTAGATTAGTCGGGGGCAGCTGAAGCGTCCGCCTGAAACTGGGCGGTAATCGGGTCGTTGAGACGGCGCCATCCATGAGGCCCACGATCCAACTCGGTGTCGGTAAGCAAACATGCGCGCAGATTGCGCATTTCCCGCTCCACCGCCTCAGGAGTGCCGATTACGGTAATCGCCTGGCGTCGGTCATCCCACGCGCCGGCGGCCATGGCCGCCGCCACCTCGGGAGCATCCGGACGCTCTTCCGGTGCCAGCGCCCCATACCACGTTCCCTCGATGCCGATCTCCCGTTGCTCTGCTGCAACATCAATCACATACACCTGGTTCATATTGGTGGCAAGCCAGGCGAATCCCTTGACCCGAATCACCCCGGGCCATTCAGAATCCAGCCAGTGGTGAAGACGTTCGGGATGGAACGGGCGCACTTCCGTCACCTGACGAGCAACCACCGGATGAAAGCGGGGATTACTAATCACCGGTGATTGTTCGCTCCCGTTGACCACTTCTGTCCGGGCTGATCGCCGACCCGTGGCTACCATCTCTTCCACCGGAATTCGGCCGAACTCTGCCGAGACGAGCTCACTATGGTGGCTGGTTCGTTTAACAATGCGCAGCGCCGCGCGGCGCATCCAGAAGGTCGCGCGGTCCATCTTATTGAGAATAATCAGGTCGGCGGTCTGCAACTGGTCATGGAGGAGAATCCGCAACTGCGGGTCCTTCCAGTAGAAGTTGAGGCTGGTGACATCGATCATCGTAATCACCGAGTCCAACTCGGCGCGGCCCTGGAGGGACGCGTTGCGGTGAATCTCAGCCGCCAGCTCCGCCACCGGGGAGCTCCCCGAGGTTTCCACAACGATCGCTTCCGGGGGTGGGGTGAGCTCCGTCAATGCTACCAACTGGTCCAGCGTCTCGGATTGCTTGCCCGCCCCCGCTCGGCCGCCGGAGACAGAGCGCAAGAGTGGTTCATCACTCATCGCGATATGTTCTCCACCGTGGAGATAGGCGGAATCTACGCTTGAGGCGGCGAGCTCATTAACGACCACCGCGATACGACGGTCTTGAGTGTTGTCCAGGAGATGTGCGATCAGAGATGTTTTACCGGCTCCGAGAAAACCGGTGACAACCGTAATAGGAATCATGGATGCAACGTAGCAGAAAAGACGTATCGCGTCTCGGTGCTGTCGAATATCGGAGAACGGGTTAGCGACTGGTGAGCGCGATCGCCTCGACCTCCACCAACGCGTGCTTTGGGAGCGTTTTCACCGCGATGCAGGAGCGCGCCGGAGGATCGGCGGAAAACACCTCGCCGTAGATCGCATTAAATCGGGGAAAGTCATCCATATCGGCCAGGAAACAGGTTGTCTTCACCACCTGCTCCGGTGATGATCCAGCGTCCTGGAGAATGGCCACGAGGTTCTTCAGGGCTAATCGAGTCTGCTCTTCGACCCCTGAGGCAAGCTCCCCTGAGGTGGCGTCCATTCCCAATTGCCCGGAGACAAATAACATACCTCCGGTCGCCACCGCCTGAGAGTAGGGGCCCACCGGTGCCGGGGCTCGGTCGGAATGTATCGTCGTTCGTTGTGCGTTCATGAGACCTCCCACACTACGATACGGTACCTTGGCCTTCATGCCAACACCTCTACTGCTGTACACTGGGAAGATACGGACAGTACAGATGGAAGTAGACATGAAGCAGACACTTATTGTGGGAGCCGGTGCGCTGGGCGCGATGTACGCGGAGCGGTTGGAGGCGGCAGGTTTGCCGGTGGCGTTTCTGGCGGATGGTCCCCGGGCGGAGCGTCTGCGAACCGCCGGGGTAGTAGTTAATGGGCGGCGGTTGCGCATTCCCGTGGAGACGGTGGCTGACCGGAAGGTGGCCGGCCACATCGAAGCTGACCGCACCGTAGCCGGACACACGGGAGCCGGACGCCCGGCGCGGCGTCCGCCGGACTACGTACTGGTGGCGCTCAAGCATCACCACCTGCCCGCGGCTCTGCCCGCGGTAGCCGAGGTGGTCGGGGAGGAAACGATCGTCTTCTCCGTGATGAACGGAATCGACAGTGAGGCGCAACTTGCCGAGGCACTGGGGGACTCGCGGCACGCCGGCAGGGTGGTCCATGCCATGGTGGCGGGCATGGATGCGGTCCGGGAAGGACTGGAGGTGCACTATACCCGCCTGGGCAAGGTATGGATCGGAGAGCGCACAAACGACCCGCACCACCCAACGGCGCGGGTGCAGCGTCTTGCGCAGCATCTGGAGCAGGCGGGCATCGCGTGGGAAGTGCCGGCGGATATGGAGTACATGATCTGGAACAAGTTCATGCTCAACGTGGGAATCAACCAGTGGTCTGCGGTGCTCAAGGCGCCGTACGGTGTGTTTCACCGGCAGGAGACCGCGCGAAGCCTGGTTCGTACCACGATGCAGGAAGTGATGGCGGTGGCCGGAGCCGTGGGGGTAGAACTCACGGAGGCGGACGTGGAGCGGTGGTTTGAAATCATCGGTACGCTCAGTCCGGAGGGGGAGACATCGATGCTACAGGACGTCTACGCCGGACGCAAAACTGAGGTGGAGATGTTTGCCGGCAGGGTAGTCGAATTGGGTCACCGGTGGAACGTACCCACTCCCCTCAATACCGCCTTGCTCCGGGCGATTCAGGTGATTGAGGCTGAGGGGTTGCGGCAGCGAGGATAGCGTGGGCTTCTGCGGTACGCCTCAGGCGCATCGCTCACCCACGCCGCGCGTCCTTTGTGCTATGCCCACGCCACGCTTCCGCGCCCTCAGGAGGGAGTTTCGGTTGTGGGGGGCCGCTGCAGCGCGGAGAGGATCCAGTCCGAGACGAAGGCGACTCCCTCCTTCACCAGGTCAAACTCCCCATCGGAGATGCACCAGTCCAGAAAGACGGAGCGGATCGATCGATTAAAAAGGCGCGCCAGGTGTTCCGCATCGATGTCACTGCGGAACTCGCCCCGTTCCTGGCCCATTTCAATCGTGGATTGCACGATCTTATACCAGTGTCGGCGCTGGTTGGTGATAATCTTCGAGGTGCCCGATTCCAGGGTTTGGTTGGCGTACAGGATCTTCAGATTGGTGTTGCCCACCGTATCTCGGACGTAGCGCATCTGCGCCCGGGTAAACGCCAGCAGCCGGTCCGTGGCGGTGGTGTACCGGCGAAAGTTGCGGGCGGCGTACTCCTTGTAGTAGTCGTCGATCTTCCAGAACTCCGCCACGATGATATCGCTCTTGGTAGCGAAGTAGGTGTAGAAGCTCCCCTTAGACACACCGGCGGTGCGGGTGATCTCTTCCACCGTGACGGCATCGAAGCCGCGCTCGTCGAAGAGGCGGAGCGCGCTCTCCAGTAATGAGGACTTTGTTTCTTCTGCGCGTTGCTGACGTCGTGTTCTCGGCAAATCAGGTGTGAAGATAGCATACCTCTCGTGCGCCTACAACTGAGGCTCCCCCACGGTGGGCCTACTCAGCTGCTTCGTGAGCGGCATCGAAGACGACCCCCGGGTTCAGGACGTTGTTCGGGTCAAGGGCGCGCTTAATCGCCACCATCGATCCCTGCTCCGCGGGAGAAAGTGCCACCGAGAGGTGCTTCACCCGTTTGCGTCCGATGCCATGTTCGCCACTAATCGTGCCGCCTAAGCGCACCACCTCGCGGTAGAGTTCATTCAGCAGGGCGGGAATCGTCTCGTCCCACTGGGCGGGAGTCATCTCCTCAGCTTTCATCGGGGTCACGTGGAAGTTGCCGTCGCCGGCGTGACCGAAGACCGCGATCGGCAGATCGTAGGTAGTGCGCAGGCGTTCCACAAACATCACCAGCCGCGGCACCG
Source organism: Alkalispirochaeta sp. (assembly GCA_046483765.1). GTDB lineage: Bacteria > Spirochaetota > Spirochaetia > DSM-27196 > Alkalispirochaetaceae > Alkalispirochaeta. The sequence continues at coordinate 6,424 of JAWOCO010000246.1, forward strand.
CTGCCGGAGGCACAACCACATCTTCCAGACTATGGTGAGAGCCGGCGTTGCGCTTGACCCACCAGGGTACCTGCTTGCGCAGCTTCCAGGCGGCCTCCATCGTGTCGGCGTGGGTCCCCATCGTATCCGAGGTGCCGCCGTGTTCGGCTACCAGATCCGCCGCCCCCTGGAGCAAGGCCTCCACCACGGCGATCTCGGCGCCGTCAAATTCGATCAACAGGTACGCCTGGACATCGGGATCCAGCGTCCGGCGGTCGGCATTGCGCAGGCTGTCGTTGGTACGGCGGGCAGTCTCCCCATCGATGAACTCTATCGCCGAGGGAATTTCGCTGGACTCCCGTTTCAGGGCGGCGATGCACTTTGTTGCTTCCGCTGCCTGCGGGAAAGAGGCAAAGAGCACCCCCCGAACCGACGGCCGGGGGATCACCCGAATCACCAGCTGGGTGAACAGGCCCAAGGTTCCCTCGGAGCCGACGATAAGCTGTAGCAGATTGTATCCGGTGACATCCTTGAGCCGCTTTCCGCCGAGATGCAGGATCTCACCGGTGGGAGTAACCACCTCCGCGCCGAGCACGTAGGTCGCGGTGGTTCCATACTTCACCGCACGCCCGCCCCCGGCGTTTTCCGCTACGTTGCCCCCGATAAAGCAGATATCTTCACTCATCGGGTAGCCGGCGAAGAAGAGTCCATGGGTCTTGAGCTCCGCGTCCAACGCGTTGGTAATGACACCGGGCTCCACCGTGACCATCAGGTTCTCGGTGTCGATATCGATGATCCGATTCATCTTCTCAAAACTGCAGACCACGCCCCCGGAAGCGGGAATCGCGGCGCCCGCGAGTCCACTTCCCGCTCCCCGCGGGGTCACCGGGGTGCCGGTGTCGTTGGCCCACTTCATCAGCGCCGCCACCTGCGCGGTCTCTGTGGGAAACACCACCGCCTGCGGCGCCTGGCGGTAGTGATCGTCGCCCACCTGGTCGATACCGTAGCGTTGAACTTTCTTGGTATCCACAAGCATGTTGTTTCCGAAAATCTCGGTGAGAGCATTCACATCTATCATGGCCGGCCTCCTAGTCGACATTTTTTACGCGCAGCACGAGCAGCGGTCCGTCGGGTACCACCGCCCACCGGGCAGTCTCTCCGTGTTTCTCCAGCAAGCGTTCCACCGTTTCCCGGAGGTTGGACACGGGATGCATACCATACCGCCGGGTAGCGTCATCGGCAATTCCCTCACTGTAGAGATGAATCAGATGGTCGCTCATCCATTTGAAAATCTCCTGAGCGCACCATTGATCGTTATAGAAGAACTCGTGGGCTAAGGCGCGCCGAATCCAGTCCTTCGGGGTGGTAAACTCGTTGAGTGCAGCCACGAACTCATCCCCTCCCAGTCCCTCCGGGCAGCGGGAGGCAACGACCACGTCGCCCCCGGGTTTTACAACCGGTGCGACACCGGCAATACCCTTGGCGGTCTGATACAGGTTTACGTCGAGGGGGGCACCGGAGTTGGTCGTCACGACGAAGTCGAGCGGTCCGTCCAGTTCGGTGGTACTGTAAGGATCGAGCGCCGCGGCACCGGTGGTGTGGGCGATCACCGGATCGCCGCTGTACACCCCGGTTACGGCTTTTTCCGTGTTCAAGGTGACATTGACGATGAAGTCGGCTCCCACACGTTCCATAATTTGCAGGCCCGCCTCGTGAAACGGATTTCCCTCGAGCTTCCCGTAGGTCGCGTTGGGGTCAGCCACCATCTCCGGACCGTGCATGAACTTGAGCGTTTTCACGCTGGAGATTCCCGGTAGAATCGATTTACGACCTCCGGAGTACCCGGCCCACATGTGGGGTTCGATAAATCCGGTGAGGACCTTGAGATCGGACTCGGCGTAGAGGCGATTCACATATACCGGGGTGCCACCGGCAATCTCTCCGGCGTGGACCATCTCCTCCTCTCGGCGGGAGTAGTGGTTTACCACGCGGTACCGCCGGGCGATATCGCCTCCGATGAGCGCATCCAGTTCTTCGCCTTCGTTAGGCCGGTGAATACCGGTGGCAATCAGAATCGTGATCGCCTCAGAGGCGATTCCCGCCGCCTCCAGGGTGGAGAGGATCGGCGGCAACAGCAGCGTATTGGGGACTGGTCGCGTGTTGTCACTGACCACGATTACCGCGTTACTGCGCCCCCGAGCCACGTCACTGAGGGACGCGGAGGCGATGGGAGTGGCCAGGCTCTCCCGGACCGCCTGCTCCGGATCGGGCAGGGCGGGTTGGTGGCGCGGCTCCAGCACCCCGGCAAAGCCGGGGGTTTCCGGAAGATCCACATCGAGACCGTGGAGGCCGTACTTCAGGGTAATCGTAGCCATATCTTCACCTCAGTTCTTAGTCTTAGCTTAAATCGAAAAGCTTGCCGGGATTCATGATGTTGTTCGGATCCCAGGCGCGCTTGATTCCCTCCATCAGCTTCAGCTCGATCGGATTGGCGACTTCCTTCAGGTAGTTTTTGCGCTTGATACCGATACCATGTTCGCCGCTGATCTTACCGCCGAGGCGTGTGGTGAGGGCGTAGAGTTCCCGCAGGCACTCCGCCTCATTCTTGTGCCACGTCTTCATGTCCATTTCGGGATCTTTTACCAGGGTGGCGTGCAGATTTCCATCGCCGGCATGGCCGTAACAGGGAATCTTCATCCCGTACTTCTCGCTGAGCCGATCCAACTCGGGGATTACATCCGGGATGGAGGCGATCGGGACTACGATGTCTTCCAGACTCTGAATCGGGCTGTACACTTTAAACGCTTCGGCGATATTGCGCCGGACGCTCCAAATGCGCTCCTTGGTGGTGGTATCTTCAGCCACGTAGACTTCCATGGCGCCGTGTTGTTCGCAGAGTTCCCCGATGGCGATGAGATCTGCTTCCACCTGGTCCGGGTTGGTACCGTCCACTTCGAGGAGCAACATCGCTCCGGCTTCCTGGTAGGGGAGGCTCTCGTTTAGGTAGGCGCAGCTGGTCTGCACCGAGAGCTGATCCATAAACTCGATGCTGGTGGGAACGATGCCCTTGGCCATGATCGTGGGAACGACATCGATCGCTTCCCGGGCTGTTTTGAACAGCACCAGCAGGTTGGAACTGGCCGAGGGAAGACCGATGAGCTTCACGATCGCCTTAGTGACGACCCCCAGGGTACCTTCCGAGCCGACCACCAGCTGTTTCAGGTCGTAACCGGAGACGTCTTTGGAGATCTTGCCGCCCAGCCAGACGACCTCACCGGTGGGGGTCACCAGCTCCAGTCCTTGAATGTAGCGCCCGGTGACGCCATACTTCACGGCTTTGCCGCCACCGGCGTTCTCCGCGATGTTGCCACCGATGTAGCACGACTGCAGGCTCATGGGATAGCCGGCAAAGAAGAGTTTTTTCTCCTCCACCATTTGCGCCAGGTCGTTGGTGACCATTCCCGCCTCCACGACGATCACCATGTTGTCGATGTCCAGTTCCACCATCTGGTTCATGCGTTCCACCGTGAGGAGGATGCCTCCATGATCGGGGATCGCGCCGCCGGAGAGTCCGGAGCCGGCACCCCGAGGGGTGATGGGAATCATTTCCCGGTTGGCGAGTTTTACCACTTCCGCAACCTGTTCAGTGGTGGTGGGGAGTACCACCACATCCGGCATGTGTCCGTACTCTTCGGCGTTGGTCTCGTCGTGGGAGTACGCTTCCATCCGCTCTTCATCCACGATGACGTTGCGCTCACCGCAGATTCCTCGCAGTTCACCGACGATCTCGGCGGTGACGGTATTGTATTTCTGTTTTGCTGGTGCTTTGGGTGCCATCTTACTGGGCCTCCGTTTTCTTTGTGTCGAGTCGTCGCTGCAGCTCGGGAACCACTTCGAAGAGGTCTCCCACGATGCCGAAGTCCGCGACTTTCAGGATCGGAGCATCGGGGTCGTTGTTGATTGCCACGATCGTCTCACTGGTCTTGATACCTGCCAGGTGTTGGATCGAGCCGGACACGCCGGCGCCGATATAGAGGCGGGGGGAGATCGTCTTGCCGCTGAGTCCGATCTGGTGAGGGTATGCGATCCACCCGCGGTCCACCGCATCGCGACTGGCTCCCACCTCTCCGCCGAAGTGGTCGGCCATCTTCTTGAGCATTACGAAGTTGTCGGCCTTTTTCATGCCTTTGCCACCGGCAACCACAATGTCCGCCTCTTCTATATTTGCAAACTCCTCTTCGTCGCGGCGATATCCGAGTACCTTGACCCGGTCGTCGAAGTACCTATCTTCTACCGGCACCTCTACGATTTTACCCGCTCGGGAGGTATCTGCCGGAAGGGGGCGGCTCGACTTGGGCCGCACGGTAGACATCTGCGGCCGGTGGTCCGGAGTCTTAATCGTGGCCATGATATTGCCGCCGATCGCCGGGCGGGTCTGCAGCAGATTGCCGGTACCCTCTTCAATTGCCAGCTCGGTGCAGTCGGCGGTGAGGCCGGTGTCGACCTTAATCGCCACATAGGGCATCAGCGTCCGTCCACTGGAGGTTGCCGCAGCCAGGATGATCGCCGGCTGGTAGGTTTCAACCAAGTCGGAAAGGATGTTGCTGTACGTCTCACAAATAAAGTCCGCCAGCCGGGGATCCTGGATCGAATACACCTCATCGGCTCCGCGTGCAATCAGCTCCTGCAGTGATTTCTCGTCTACGCCGTTACCAATCACCACCGAGGCGAGCTTGGTGTCCAACTGGTCCGCCAGGGCGCGTCCCCGGCTGAGAAGCTCGAAGGAGACCCCCCGGAGCTGGCCCTCATACTGTTCCGCAATAGTCCATACAAAACTCATCATTCAGCTCCTTACACCAGTTCTTTCTGTTCAAGAAAGGTCATCAGTTGGTCAACGGCATCTACTACGCCGGCTTCTCCGGAGGCGGGAACAACCGTTCCTCCCCGAGTAACCTTGGGAGTGGCGATCTTCACTACTTTGGTGGGGGAGCCCTTGAGACCGAGGGATCCCGGATCGAGCTCCATGTTCTCGGCGTTGTACAGTGGGATTTCCTGCGTCTTGGAACGCTTCTTCCCGGAGAGCGTAGGCAGCCGGGGGGCGGCGATTTCCTTTACCACGGTGATCACGCAGGGAAACGGTACTTCCAGCAGTTGGTAGCCCTCTTCCACCAGACGCTCAACTTTCATCTTCTTAGGGGAAACACTGTCGATGCGGGCGATGTAGGTGGCAAGGGGGAGATCCAACCACGCGGCGATTCCGGGACCCACCTGGGCGGTGTCGCCGTCGGTGGCGCGTTCGCCGGCTATTACCAGATCTACATTGCCCACTTTCTGAATTGCCTGGGCCAGGGTATAGGACGTCG
>JAWOCO010000371.1:0-4266 GCA_046483765.1 Alkalispirochaeta sp.
CCTCACCACCTGGCCCATGGCGGGACGCCGGGCACTGCTTTCCCTGGGGCTGGCGGTGGCTTCGATCGTCGTGGCGGTCACGGTGGGGCACCTCGTGTTCAGAGACACCTTTATCGAGAGCGCAGACATGGCGGGACTCCTGGTCGGGGTGTATAGCGGCGGCACACCGAACCTGGCGGGGATCCGCACGGCGCTCAATGTCGATACCTCGTTGTATCTCACCGTTCATACGGTGGATATCCTGGTAAGTGCGGTGTACATCCTCTTTATCGTAACGATAGGAGACAAGATCTTTCGGCGGCTGCTGCCCCGCAAGGCGCTGGCGGGGCCCGCCGAGCGCCGGGACACCCGCCGGGAACAACTCGACTTTCGAGATATCATTCGTCCGGGGCGGTTGAAGCAGAGCGGCATGGCCCTGACTCTGGCGATCGGCATCGTGGTGTTGGGTCTGGCGATCTCCGTATCGTTTCGTCCCGAGTTGCAGACAGTTACGGTAATCCTCGCCATCACCACCCTGGCGCTGCTGGCCACCCGGCTCCCGGGAGTGAATGACTTGGAGCCAAGCTTCAAGATGGGAGAGCTCCTGATTCTGGTGTTTGCGGTGGTGGTGGGCTCCATGGCGGACCCCGCGGAGATCCTCGCCTCCTCCCCGTCGGTGATCGGCTACGTGAGCATTGCGGTCTTCGGCAGTCTCGCACTACATCTCGCTCTGGCGCGCCTCTTCCGCGTGGATCCGGAAACGGTGATGGTCACCAGTGTGGCCGCGATCTGCTCCCCACCGTTTGTGGGCATGGTGGCGCCCTCAGTTAAAAACCCGCAGATCATCGCCGCCGGCATCACCACCGGGATCGTGGGCTACGCGATCGGCAACTATCTGGGCGTCGCCACTAGTTGGATGCTCCGGGCATTTCTGTAACATCCGTGTTTTCCTGGTCTGATCTCCCCCGCCCGATTACCGCCCTGGCGCCCATGGAAGACGTCACCGATACGATCTTTCGGCAGCTGATCCGTCGCTGGTCCCTGGCGGCTACCGGCGGGAGGTCCGCCGGGCCGCAGGTCATGTTTACTGAGTTTACCCGCGTGGACGGCGCGATCCACACCGCCGCGGCGCGCGCCACGGGGCGCGCCGGTAACGGACGGCTGCGCTACTCGGAGGCGGAGCGGCCGCTGATTGCACAGATCTGGGGCACCCGGCCGGAGGAGTTCCTCCAGGCGGCAGCGGCAATCGAAGAACTCGGATTTGACGGAATCGACCTCAACATGGGGTGTCCCGTGAAAAAGATCCGCAAGGCCGGGGCGTGTTCGGCGCTAATCGGAAATCCCTCCCTGGCGGCGGAGATCATTGCGGCGTGCCGGGAGGGCTCCCGGCTCCCGCTGAGTATTAAGACGCGCATCGGTCTGGATCGTCCCCGCACCGAGGAATGGTGCGGATTCCTGTTGGAACAGCGGCTCGATGCTCTCACGGTCCACCCGAGAACCGCCGACCAGATGTCGGAGGGAGCCGCCGACTGGAACGAGGTGGGCCGGGTGGTGGCGCTGCGGGGGCCGGACTCTCCCACGGTGATCCTCGGCAACGGCGATATTGCCGACTTTGCCCAGGGGAGAGAGCTGGCAACCCAGAGCGGCGCCGATGGGTTCATGGTGGGCCGCGGCATATTTGCCGACCCGCTGCTCTTCATCGATCCGCAGCAGCCGGTGGAACCGGGGCTTCGTTTTCCCAGTACCCGCCAACGCCTAAACTACCTCGTGGAGCACATCGTGGAGTTCACTTCGTTCTGGGGTGATCGGCGTAACTATGAGGTTCTCAAGAAGTTCTTTCGCAACTACGTTCTTCCCGACGAGACGCTCCTGGAACACCTGTACGCCACGGCGTCGGCTGCGGAGGCGCTGGCGGTGCTTGCTGAGGCCGGCGTTTCCCCCGCACAGCGCGTTAGGGACGCATAACGCGACGGACCAGGTTTAGCGCATTCCCGTACGGTGGATACTTCAGCCGCACATCGAAGCGGGAGCTTCGGCGCATAATCGAGGTTTCATGGCTGAACGCCTGAAATCCGGCGTAGCCGTGGTAACTACCCAGCCCGCTGGGGCCACAGCCGCCAAAGGGGAGTTCCGGATTCACCAGGTGCACGATCGTATCGTTGATCGTGCCGCCACCGAAGGAAATCGATTGTTCGAAGCGCTCAATGTCGCTCCGGTGTTCCGTAAACAGGTACGCCGCCAGCGGATTCGGTCGTTCCGCGATGCGGTCAAAGACGTGTTCCAGCGAATCGTAGGGAATGATCGGCAACAGCGGCCCAAACAGCTCATCTTCCATCACCGGGTCGTCCCATCCCACCGGATGGTATACGGTTGGCGCGATATAACGCGTCTGGGGATCGTAGTCGCCGCCGAGGATCGCCTCCCCCTGCGCGGCCTGCCGCTGCATGATCTCCCGGAGACGGGTGTAGTGCGCCTCGTTAATGATCCGACCGTAATCGCCGGAGGTCTGGGGCCCCTCGGGGAAGAACTCCTGTAACGCGCGGGACAGCGCCGGGATGAGTTCATCCACCACCGACCGGTGGGCAACGACGTAGTCCGGTGCCACGCACGTCTGTCCGGCGTTGAGCATCTTACCCCACAGGATCCTCCGGGCGGTGACATCCAGTCGCGCCGAGTCGGTGACGATCGCCGGTGACTTGCCGCCCAGTTCCAACGTCACCGGCACCAGACGCTCCGCCGCAGCTCGCATCACCACGCGCCCCACCCGGGTACTGCCGGTAAAGAAGATGTGGTCCACCGGCGCTGAGGTGAGTTCCGCCGCCACCGTGCCATCGCCGGTAACGCACGCCAGATAGGCGGGATCGAAGTTGTCGGTGATCATCCGTTTAATCACCTCGGCGGTGGCCGGAGCAAACTCTGACGGTTTAATCACCGCCGTGTTCCCAGCGGCGATCGCGGCTATTACCGGGGCGATCGCCAACTGAAAGGGATAGTTCCAGGGGCTAAGGATCGCCGATACCCCCAACGGCCGGTGCACGGTGTAACTGGAGGCGGGGGCGTGGAGGATCGGCGTGGACACGCGCCGTCGCGCCATCCACCGCTTTAAGTGGCGCCGGGTGTGACGAATCTCGTCATAGAGGAGCGCCACCTCGGAAGTAAACGTTTCAAACTCGCCTTTGTGCAGATCCTGCCACAGCGCGGCGTACAGCTCGCTCTCCGCCGCCGGTATCGCCGAACGCAGCTTCTCCAGCTGCGCCAGCCGAAACGCGCGGGAACGCGTTGCTCCCGATCGAAAAAAGGCGCGCTGCCGGGCAACGATCTCACCCACCCCATCAGTCATACTTCCGAAGCCCTGGTCTGTCACGGTCGTGGAGCCGGCACTCATCGGGCAGCAAACTCAGCCGGGTCCAACTCAGTGTAAGAGCTGATGCGGATGTGCGCCTTCTCGAGTCCCTCGCTGGGCCCAAACCCCACAGCCAGCATGCCCCCCGCCAGAGCCGCCTCCACGCCGCTGGAGGCGTCTTCAAACACCGCGCACTCCGCCGGTGCAACGCCGAGCTGCTCGGCGCCCATGAGGAAAATCTGAGGATCTGGCTTTGATCGGGTGATATCGTGTCCAGTGACGACCGCATCGAAGAGCTCGGTAATTTCCAGTTTATCAAGCACCATCTGCGCGTTGCGGCTGCTGCTGCCCAGCCCGATAAGCAGTCCCTCCGCCCGGAGCGCGCGGATAAACTCGATCGACCCGCTCACCACCGCACTCTCGTCGATCGACTGCAAGAGCTGTTTGTAGTACTCGTTCTTCTCGGTGGCCAGGCGTTCCTTTTCACTCTCGGGAAGGTCAACGTTGTTGTGGTCGAGAATCACCTGCAGTGAGGCCATGCGTGAAACGCCGCGCAACTGGTCGTTAAGCGATTCGTCGAAACGCCATCCCTGTTCGTCGGCGAGTTGCTTCCACGCCTGGTAGTGGTAGGTATCGGTATAGACAACCACGCCATCCAAATCAAAAATTGCCGCTTTCATGGACGATAGTGTAGCGGCCTTCCCGCCTGGGGCGCAACAATCCCCGGGGTAGTCGGCGGCCCGGCGGCACAATCATCCCACCCGCGGCACGCCAGTGACCGGATACCCCGATGTTGCGGGGACTTAGTCCGTGGGTACCGGCCCCGACTCCCGCGCATCGGCATAGGTCTGTTGAAAGCGGGCGGCCACGTTGCGCCCGTCAAAGCGGTCGATCATGGGCGCGGTGGCGGCGGCGCACCGCTGCCTGAGCTCCGGGTCCCGCAC
>JAWOCO010000032.1:0-3427 GCA_046483765.1 Alkalispirochaeta sp.
GCCCCGGTGCGCACCTTGAGAACGGCGGGAATAATCATCCAGATCGCTCCCAGCAGGCCGGCAAAGATAAACACCAGCGGTATGGTAACCAGCGCCGGCATCGCGAGCCGCAGACTCAACCAGGTGGCCGCCATGGCGCCCATGTAGTACTGCCCCTCGGCACCGATATTAAACAGACCCGCCTTGAAGGCGAACGCCACCGACAGCGCCGTAAAGATCAACGGCGCCGCGTTGAGTACCGAAATGTGCCAGTTGCGCACCAGCCCACCAAAGAACATCGCCCCGTAGGACTCGATCGGATCGTAGCCGGTGAGGAGCATAATCAGCCCCCCGATGATAATCGCCAAGGTGACCCCCATGATGGGGACCGCCATCGTGCGACCGGCGCGGCGCAACAGATCCTTCAACGCGGATGCGCCGTTGAGCATCCGATAGCGCCACAGGTACAGCGCTCCGGCGGCCACCAGCAGCCAGATTCCCCAGAAATATGAGGTCTCACCGCGCGACATCGTGGCACTCAGCCAGATCACGGTGCCGGCACCACCGAGCAGCACCATAGCAATCGAAAGCACTCCCGGAAGAGTAACGGTGAATCGTCGGTTCTCTGATGAGCTCATGCACTCTGCTCCTTTTTGCCGCCGGTCATGTAGAGTCCAACCTCGCGCTCGTCGGTTTCGCCGGTTGTGAACTCCTTCACGATCGCCCCCTCGTACATCACGAGGATACGATCGGCGAGCGCGAAGATCTCTTCCAACTCCAGTGAAATTAACAGGACACCTACGTCTTGATCGCGCATCGCCAGAACCTGGGAGTGGATGTACTCGATCGCCCCCACATCCAAGCCGCGGGTGGGTTGATTGACGACCAGCAGCGATGGTTCGCGGGTAAGCTCCCGCGCCAGAATGACCTTCTGCTGGTTACCACCGGAGAGGTTTCCCGCCGGTGCCAGGGGACCGGGGGTGCGAATATCGAAGTTCTGAATAAGCTCTTCCGCCCGGGAGGCCATCGCCCCATATTCCAGGCGCCAGCCGTGGACGGAGGAATTCGGCGCGCGATCGTGATAGCCGATGGCGATATTCTCCGCCACGGTGAAGGGCAACACGAGCCCGTAGCGGTGACGATCGGCAGGGACATAACTGATGCGCCGGTGAATCCGCTCTTTGGTAGATAGGTGCTTAATGTCATCACCTTCGTGGTTAAGAACACCGGAGGCCACCGGTCGCAGGCCCATAATCGCCTCCGCCAGCTCACTTTGCCCATTTCCATCTACTCCAGCGACTCCCACGATCTCCCCGGGATGCACATCTAGGGAGAGGCCCGCTACCGCGGGAATGCCGCGATCATCGGTGACGCGGAGGTCCTCGATTTGAAACACCGGCTTGGTGCCGGCGGTGTGCTCTTTTTTCTCCACCGAAAGCACCACCGACCGTCCCACCATGAGGTTGGCCAAGTCCTCCTTGGAGACATCCGCGGTGCGGCGCTCGCCTTCGATCTTTCCCCGGCGGAGGATGTACACGCGGTCGGAGATCGCTTTCACCTCTTCCAGCTTGTGGGTGATGATAATGATGGAGACGCCGTTATCCCGGAGCGCCCGGACCACGGTGAAAAACTCCTCTACCTCCTGGGGGGTGAGCACCGCGGTGGGCTCATCGAGGATCAGGATCTTGGCCTGCCGGTAGAGCGCCTTCAAAATCTCCACCCGCTGCTGCAGTCCCACCGAGAGGTTCATGATCTTGGCATCGGGATCGATCTTGAGCCCGTGCCGATCACTGAGCTCCTTCACCTGTTTCCAGGCGGTCTTGTAGTCGATCTGCGGCCCCTTACCGGGCTCTGAGCCGAGGATGATGTTCTCCGTGACGGTGAGGGTATCCACTAACATGAAGTGCTGGTGCACCATGCCCAGGCCGCGATCGATCGCGTCCCGGGGAGAGGAGAACTCCACCGCCTCCCCGTTAATGAAGATCTCACCGGCGGTGGGTTTGTACAGACCGTAGAGCACGTTCATGAGCGTGCTCTTGCCCGCCCCGTTCTCACCAAGGAGACACAGGATCTCTCCCGGATTGAGGGTCAGGTTTATGTCATCATTAGCCAGGACTTTAGGGAATTGCTTGACGATATGGCGCGTCTCGAGAATCGGTTGGGCCATAGAACCTCCTCAGGGAGCCCCATACTAACCCAAGGTTACCGATTTTGTGCAGTATTTTTGTGCAATTGCACCTGCCATTGCAGCACGCGTCCGGCCAGGCCGGTGGCCTGGTACCGTTTTCCCGGGGAGGGCTCGCTTGCGCAGGACGTGGGCGCCTCCTGACAGAACCCCAGCATCCGCCCCACCCGCGAGAGGTACCGCTCTTGGAGGGCGCGCGCCACCAGCTGCGCGTCCTCGCTCCAGTTGATCTCATCGGACGGGAGTGAGCGCTGCTGAGCCAGGACCGCAAGCGGGTGCTGTAACTCCTCCGGCGTAATTCCGTGATCCCCGGCGCGAATCAGCATCCAGGTGAGAAAGAGCGCGTTGTACTGCACGAACGCCAGCGGCGGCAGGCCGTCGTGGAAGCCCCAGGGATACCGGTTGAACATCCGCAGCAGGAGCGCCTTGTAAAACGAGCCCACCTGCCCGTGACACAGCAGCTCATAGGTGCGGCACGAGAGTCCGTGCGGGTCGCGCTCATCGAGAAAACCTGTGGCCAGCAGAATCTGAAGGAGGCGCCGCAGGTTGCACTGCGCCGTGCGGGGGTCCATGTCGAGGCTGCGGGCCAGCCGCCAGTCAAAGCTGATCGCCTGCAACCCGGGAGGCTCGTCGTGATCATCGGGGGAGGCGGAGCGACCAAACTCGAAGTGGACTCCGCCACCGTCGTCCAGCAGCCACACCAACCGCCAGGCGCGACGGACAAAGGGCACTGAGAGGTACTCCGCCGCGGGCAGATCATCGCGGATCGACAGGCACCCGGCGGCGCGCGCCTCACTGGCGCCCCCCAGGGCGGAGAGCTCCGCCAGAGAGAGGCCCCCCAACTCCCGTCGTCGCCGCGTGCGGTGGTGAAACCCCGCCAGCGGCGCGGCGGGGGAGGTGCGATCTCCGGTGCCCGCGAAAACGCCGGCGGCGGCAGGCGCCCCGCCGGCCGCAGTGGCCGGATCACCACCGGGGGCTGGATCGCCGCCGGCCGCGGAGATGGGGCGTCCCGGCCCCGGCGGGCAGTCAACATCATCCGGATAGCGAGAGGTGCTGCGCGGAACGTTCCGTTCGACCTGAACCCATCTATCTAACCACGTCTGTACTGGTGCCATAACACTGTATATGACGGGCGTGCGGAGGATGGTGCTTGGGGAGGAGCGACAAAAAGATGGTGGGTTCGGGGGAAAATCTCAGGTTGGCGGGAACGGATGTGTGGTAGTGGCGGCGGGCCGGTGCCGAGAGCCGCCACTCCCTGCGATT
>JAWOCO010000104.1:0-2767 GCA_046483765.1 Alkalispirochaeta sp.
TCAATCGCCCGGTCCTGCGGCATGGACCCGGTCATAATCGGGGCGTCGAAGCTCGCCTGATCACCTTCCTGAATGAGTCCGCCCGGTAGCACGCGATTGAAGTTGTCTACCAGAAAAGAGTAGATCGGCCGATCTCCACGGTTCTGCGCCAGCACGTAGGAGGTGATTTCGTTAACACCTACCACCCCGCAGAAATCGCCGCTATCATCGATAATCGGAATCGCACTGATCGTCTGGTTTTCGACTTCCCGAAACGCTTCCAACACCGGATCTCGCGGTTTCAGGGTCACGGGGCTGGGTTTGGCAACTAACCCCACGGTAGGGGCGATCGTGTCGTAGTGTTCGGGAACGGGTACATCAGCAAGCTGGAACGCGTCGCGAATCTGCCCGCTCAATGGGCCGGAGCGAATCGCACGATAGTCGGTTTCAGGGTCAATCTTCTTCTTGAGTGCTGCGTAGCAGTACGCCGAACACACGCAGTCCATGTCAGGGTTCTTGTGCCCTGCAACGTATACGGTATCCATGTAATCTGTAAGCTACCGTGGGAGGGCCTATCATGTACACCGTGGCGGTTTGACCCGCGCTGTTCCGCGCCGTATCTTTTACTCATGAAAAAAATACTTATCCTATTAATTCTCGTCCTGGTCGTATCCGTAGGCACCGTTGCCGCCGATACCGGAGTCGGGGTGATTCTTGGTGATCCCACCGGAATTAGTGCCCTCTTCGGAAATCGAGTGGCTGTGGCCGCCGCCTGGAGTCTCGACAGCTACCTGCACCTCCACGCCGATGTGTGGTTACTCAACCGACGGCTCGTGGACCCGCTGAACTGGTACTTCGGGGTCGGGGGAAAAATGCAGGTTCTGGGCAATGAAAACGACAGCGACGATCTCCGCGTGGGAATGCGCGCGCCCTTTGGCCTGCAGTGGTACGTCTTACCGCAACTGGAGCTCTTCGCAGAACTCGCCCCGGGGGTTTCAGTCATACCGGAGACCGACTTTGATCTCGACGGCGGTATCGGACTCCGCTACCACTTCTAATCGCTACCCTGATCGGTAGGGCGCGGGTGTACGGCGCTGGCTAGTGACCGTCGGTCTCGGTGGTCACCCTCGGCGGCCACCACCCTCGGCGACCGCCAACCGTGGCGGCGGCCACCAGCCACAGCGGCCACCACCCTCACCGGTCACGCCCCAGTCAGTACTACGTGTCGCCTAGAGCCCGTTAGTTCCGGCGGCTCGTTTCAGAATTCCCTGAACGCCGGCAAGCATGCTATCAAGGTCGCTCAAGTTCATCGGCAGGATCACCTGGGTACCGTTGTCGGCGAGCGAGCGCAATTCGTTGATGTACTGTTCTGCCAGCCGTAGCGTTACCGCCTCGTCACCACCCTCCGCTTCGAGCGCGGTAGCAAGCTTCTGGAGAGAAGAGGCCGTGGCCGACGCCAGAGCGGTGATCTCCGCCGCGCGTCCCTCGGCCTCATTGATCCACTTCTCTTTTTCTCCCTCCGACCGGTTAATGGACTCTTCCATCTCACCCTGGGAGTAGTTGATCTTACTCTCCATTTCACCGAGCGAGCGGGCAACCTGCGCCCGTTTTTCTCGTTCCGCCCGCAGCTGGGCCTCCATCGCTTGGAGAATCTCGCTGGGAACGGTGATGTTCTGGATCTCATAGCGGGTGACATCAACTCCCCACTCCGCTCCGGCGGCGTCCACCTCTTTCACGATCGCCGCGTTAATCGCCGCCCGCTCCTCAAAGGTCTTATCCAGCTCGAGCTTTCCGATGACCGAACGCATCGTGGTCTGCGCCAATTGGATCGTGGCGTAGTGAAAGTTGGAGATGCCATAACTAGCCTTCTTGGGATCGGTGACGCGAAAGTAGAGCACCCCGTCCACGTCCACCTTTACGTTATCCCACGTGAAACAGGGCTGGGAGGGCACGTCCACCGCCTGTTCCTTGAGGCTGTGGGTGTACGCCACCCGATCGATGAAGGGAATCAGCAGGTGAAAGCCCGCGTGCAGGGTGGTGGCGTATTTGCCGAGACGTTCGATCACCCGTACCGATTGCGCCGGAACGATGCGGATACTGCGGGCCAACGCCACTACTACCACTAAGCCGAGAACACCGAGAACGATCTGTAAGGGGAGAAACGGATTCATGATGCACCTCCGGAATCTCTGCGAGATCCGCCGGAATTACCCGAGCTACCTGTATCGCCCGCTCCGCTGGTGCCCCCGGTGCCCCCGGTGCCCCCGGTACCAAAGGCGGGGGACCCGCCGCCCGGCCCGCTGCCCGCGAGGCCCGTGCCGTGCAGCGACTCCACGATGGAGCGCAGCTGGGCGAGATCCGCCGGCAAGACCGAGGTGTTACTGCCGCGGATAATCTCTCCCAGACCCGAAATGAACTGCTCGCCGATCCGCAGAGCAACTGCCGTGCGGCCCTTGGGCATACGGATCGCCGCGTCCACTTCCGCCACGCCGCCGGCGGTGGCCTCAGCGATGATTTCGGTGGCCCGGGCGCGCCCCTGCGCCTCGTTGATCCGCCGCTGCCGCTCGCCCTGCGAGAGGTTGATCGACTGCTGCCGGTCTCCCTTGGAGGAGTTGATCCGCGCCTCCCGGACTCCCTCACTGGAGAGAATCTCGGCGCGCTTCTCCCGCTCCGCCCGCACTTGCTGTTCCATGGAGGCCATTACCGTATCGGAGGGGGTGATATCCTTGATCTCATAGCGGGTCACCTTGATCCCCCAGGGATCGGAGGCCTCATCCACCGACTGCAC
>JAWOCO010000124.1:0-3624 GCA_046483765.1 Alkalispirochaeta sp.
GGGACGCAACGGATCGGACTACACCGCCTCCCTGATCGGGGCGGCAATTTCCGCGGAGTCGGTGGAGATCTGGACCGATGTGGATGGCGTCATGAGCGCGGATCCGCGGTTTGTGGAAGATGCCTTTGTGATCCCCGAGATCAGTCTGCAGGAAGCGATGGAGTTGTCGTACTTCGGAGCGGAGGTGATCCATCCCTACACGATGCTCCCCGCAGTGGAGCGTGACATCCCGCTGTGGATCAAGAACACCCTGAACCCCGGTGTGGTGGGTACACGCATTAGCGGCCACCCGGTGCACCACGAGCGGGACATCACCGGGATTGCCTCCATCGGGCACGTGGCGCTGATCAACGTGGAGGGTGGGGGAATGCTGGGCATTCCCGGCATCGCCTCCCGCGTCTTTGGGGCTCTGGCCAAGGCGGGGGTCAACATTATTATGATCTCCCAGGCCTCCAGTGAGCATAGTATCTGTATCTGCATTCGTGAATCTGAGCTGGAGCGCGCCGGACGCTTCCTGCGGGATGAGCTCCGGGAGGAGCTTGATCAGCGGAGAATCGACCAGTTTGAAGAACGCTCCGGTCTGGAAATCGTGGCGGTGATCGGCGGGAATATGCGCGGACGGCCGGGAATCTCCGGACGCCTCTTCAGCGCCCTGGGAGACAGTGGGATTAACGTGCTGGCGATCGCCCAGGGATCCAGTGAAATGAATATCTCCTTCATTATCGATCGCAATGACCGGCAGCACACCTTGAACGTGGTGCACCGCGCCTTCTTTCTGCCCCAGGGGGGCGTATGAGATTTATCAGTACTCGAGATACCACCGAACAGCAGGAGGTCAGTTTTGGCGAGGCGATGTTCCGCGGCCTCGCTCCCGACGGAGGGCTCTATCGCCCCGCGGAAGATCCCGATCTCCGGGCCCTGATCCGTAGTCTCGGTGCCGATATGTCCTTCGTCGATCTGGCCGGGGCTCTGATCCAGGGCCTGTTTCCCGAGTCCTACGACGCCGCCGGCGCGCGGGAGCTGGCGCTCAAGGCGTTTCCCTTTGAGCCGAAGCTCAAGCAGCTCGAACCGGGAGTGGTGCTGCTGGAACTGTTCCACGGCCCCTCCTGCGCCTTCAAGGACTTCGGGGCGAGCTTTCTGGCGGCCGCCATGGAGGAGGACCTCAAGGCGCGCGGCGAGCGGGCGGTGATTCTCACCGCCACCAGCGGCGATACCGGCAGCGCGGTGGCCCACGCCTTCTACGGCCGGGAGAACATCGATGTGGTGATCCTTTACCCCTCCGGCCGGGTAAGTCCGCTGCAGGAACAGCAGCTCACCACCCTGGGAGGCAACGTACTTGCCCTGGAAGTGCAGGGCGCCTTCGATGACTGTCAACGCATGGTGAAAGAGGCGTTTGTCGACGAGGAACTCACCGCCCGGCTCAACCTGACCTCGGCAAACAGCATTAACGTGGGGCGGCTCATACCCCAGAGCTTCTACTACATGTACGCCTTTGCGCAGCTGAAAGATGAGGTGGCCGACGAGATCGTCTTTTCCGTACCCAGCGGCAACTTCGGGAATCTCACCGCCGGCGTCATGGCGTGGCGCTGGGGCATGCCGGTGTCCGAGTTTGTGGCGGCCACCAACGCCAACGATGTGGTGCCGGAGTATCTGGAGACGGGGATCTTCACGCCGCGTCCCTCCCTGCAGACGCTGGCCAACGCCATGGATGTGGGAAATCCCAGCAACTTCGAGCGGTTGAAGGCGATCTTCTCCGCCGGCGTGCTCAGCATCAATAGCCTGATTTCCGGCGTGTCTGTCAGTGATTCCGAGATCGCTGCCACCATGAAAGATGTGTGGCAGACTACCGGCGAACTGATCTGCCCCCACACCGCCACGGGGGTCTACGCGGCGCGACGCCGGCTCGAGAGCGAGCGGGGCAGTAACGCCACGGTGGTGACCCTGGCCACGGCGCATCCGGCGAAGTTCGTGGAGGTGAGCCGTGAGACGGTGGGAGTGGAACCGGAGATCCCGGAGCGCCTGGCTCGGCTGCTGAATCGCGAAAAACAGTCGGTAGTGGTGGACCCCACCGTGGATGACATGAAGCGCGTGCTCCTGGAGCGGCTCTGATCGCCACCTCCACCTCTGTCACCACCTCTATTACCACTACGACCGGCGCTATTCCACGTACAGTTCCACCAGTTGCCGGGCGGTTCGCGCCTCCCGGACCCACCGATTGCGCTTGAGAAAGCGCCGATACACATGACACGCGCGGTAGTATCCGTCGGGTCCGCGGTAGGTGGAGCTGAGATCACAGCGGTACACCTCCAGCAGCTGCGGAAAGAGCGGTGATTCCATGATCGGATCCCGCCGGTAATCCGGTAGTCGTTCCAGGGCGCCCGGCATCATATGGTTGCGAATGATCCACTTCACCTCATCCACGGTGTCGCGGTCGGCGTCCAGGCGCTGCAGCAGGCGTTGGGCAAGGTCGGCACCGAGCTCCGCATGCCGGTTAAACCGGTTCTGCCCCTCTGCCTCTGCGTAGGGCTTCCCGGCATCGTGCAGCAGCAGTGCGAGACTGACGATGAACTCCGGGTTCTTGCGGTACTTCATCGTCTCCACGCTGTGCTTCCATACGTTGCCCTCGGGGTGACCCTCTTTGCTGTGGTCTGTCTGGTTCATGGGGGCCAGTTCCGGGAGCACATCGACGATATAACCGCTGCGCGACAAGATCTCCAGGCCGCGCCACGCGAAGCGCCCGGTGAGGATCTGTTCCAGCAGGAGACGGTGCCAGGCACCGGGGATCGCCGGGATCGGCGTCCAGGGTGGTACCGACTCGGGGTATCCCCGGGGAATCAGCGGGAAGCGCGCGCTCAATACGGCAGCCTCTACCGCATCCAGGCCGTCCACCTCCACCGGTTCCACGTCGGTGGCGTCGATTTTTTTCCGGGTGCGGCGCTTTCCTAGCCGGGAGCGCGCCTCCTGGAGCGTTTCGTAGAGGTGGTGCGGATCGGCAAACGCCCGCCGCCGGGGGTCATAGGAGAGGCGCATCAGGGGGTGTTGGCCCCCCAGATCGGTCCAGTGGGCGGTCTGGGGGGTGGTCTGGGGGGCGGTGGTCCACGCTTCCACCGATCGAACCAGTACGCGGCGGGGGCCCGACTGAAACATCGCGTCCCACCCGGGAAGGCCGGGAAAGGATAACCCCTCCACCACGGAGGCCAGCTCCACCACATCCGCCGTGGTCTCGATCGTCACCAGCGGTGACGGAGCTGTCTCCATGAACAGCTCCAGCGCGGAAACGCCCACGAGACGGTAATCGATGGAATGGGTGGAGAGCTCCGTGAGGTTCATCGTGAGAATTCGGTCCTAGCGACGATTCCCCAGGAAGCGCAGCAGGAAGAGAAACAGGTTGATGAAATCCAGGTAGAGCTTCAGGGCTCCCAGAATGGAAACCCGCATGTAGTCCGCCTCGTCCGCGGAACCACTCATCTGGTCCGACCAGCGTTTGATCATTTGGGTGTCATAGGCGGTGAGCCCCATGAACAGAAACACCCCGATAAACGAGATGATGTAGTCGATGGTGGCGCTGCCGATGAACATGTTTACCACCGAGGCGATAATGATTCCAATGAGACCGGCGAACAG
>JAWOCO010000094.1:0-7527 GCA_046483765.1 Alkalispirochaeta sp.
GTTCGGTGTGGGTAATGTGGGAACCAACCGAATACCACATCGAGATAACGCTTCCTCCGGGCGTCCAGGCCCGTGTGGAGATTCCTGAGGGCTTCGATCACGAGCGCTGGTCCGTAACAAGCGCTCTAGGTGAGGCTGCCTCTCAGCACACGAGACAGAACGATGGATCGTTCTCACTTGCCGAGCCGGGAACGTACGAATTGGGTTTGGTGTGATGACCGCCCACCCGAATACCAGGGCTTCCTACGATGATTTCCGACGCAACGCAAAGGCGCTGTCTGGGTTGGTGAGGATCTCGCGGGTGATTTCCGGCATGGTCATCGGCTTGATCCACAGGTTGCCTTGGATCAAGTCGCAGTTCATCGCTGATAGGATCGCAGCGTCATCTTCGTGCTCGATGCCGGCGGCCACGGCGGAGACGCCCAGACCGTGGGCGAAGGCGATCAGCGCGTTCGCGTAGCGTTGCCGTTCCGGGTTGTCACGGAGATCGCGGCAGACGTGCTTGTGGAGCTTAATGAAGTCCAGCGGCACTTTCGACGCAAACGCCATGGAGGAGCTGGTGCTGCCGAAATGGTCGAGCACGACCTGACTGCCCATCTCTCGCGCCTGTTGTAGGGCGCTGAAAGCAAGGGCATCATCCAAGAAGTGGGGCGATTCTATGATCTCTAGGGTTAGGTCTACGCGGCCGTCAGAAAAATACGGCGTTGCATCGTGCAGGTATTCGATAAAGGACCCATTATCAAGCTGCCGGCGGGTTAAGTTGACCCCAATGCCGATGTTATACCCCTGCTCCTGAAAGCTGGCCGAGAGCTTGGCCGCGGTCAGTATCAACCAGCGGTCATACGCTTTGGCTTCTTCCGAGTGGACCAGCATCGGATGAAAGTGCTCGAGCTCCAATAGTCCGTACTCCGGGTGTTGCCAGCGGGGCAAGACTTCAAAGCCAATGATCTGTCGTTG
This sequence comes from Alkalispirochaeta sp., assembly GCA_046483765.1. Taxonomy (GTDB): domain Bacteria; phylum Spirochaetota; class Spirochaetia; order DSM-27196; family Alkalispirochaetaceae; genus Alkalispirochaeta. The sequence continues at coordinate 958 of JAWOCO010000094.1, forward strand.
TGTTTCCGAAAGAACCGGCTGCAGGTACATTTCCAAACCATCAGCCTGCAGGGTTTCCAAAAACTCAGCCCGATTCTGGATGTCTTCCGGGGTCTCAACGATTTCTCCGGCAACCACCGTGCTGATCTGGCGGGTCTGTTTGGCGCGATACATCGCCTGGTCGGCGGCTTTCAACAGTTCCGCGATCGACGCGTGCGCATCTTGCGTGCAGACATACCCGAATGACCCGTTCACGGGGAGCGTGAGCTCGGCGGTGATCTGCATCGGTTGAAACACACGGGCCGCCATTCTGTTCAAGTAGCGATCGATCGTTTCGCTGTTCATCGCGCCGGTGAGCATCAGCACAAACTCGTCACCACCCAGGCGACCGGCAAGATTTCCCGGGCTCATTTCGCTGAGGAGGCGCTCTCCCAACTGGCTCAAAATCTGGTCACCAACCTCATGGCCGTAGGTGTCGTTAATCGGCTTGAAATTGTTGAGATCGATGAAGACTAAACATATCGCCCCTTGATTGGCGGTTAAGCGCTGCAGCTTGTCGCGAAGTTCATCGATAAAGGGCTTCCGCGCCAGAACCCCGGTGAGCGGATCGACTGCCGCCTGTTGGGCCAAGCGAGAACTTTCGAGCACCTCCCAGGTGATGTCCTGTTCGATCGCGAGGACCAGGTGGCGATCTGCGGTGTCAGACTCGGTGTCCGACTCAGGCTCCGGCCCCGGTTCCGGCACAAAACGACTGAGGATCAGCCGATGCCAGCGCCCCTCCTCTTGCGTATTACGAGGCGACGACACAACCACGGTGCGATGGCTGCGGGGCTGCGCACGAACCTCGCCAACCGCGGCGATCAGCTCCTCTCTGGAGGTGGTCCGGTAGAGTGCAGGCAGCGTGAACGGATCATCTCGATCGGTGCAACCTCCATCGCAGCTGTGAACCGTACGCCACGCGCTGTTGGTCAGTTGAATCGGCAGTTCAGGGTCATCGGCATCAACCACCGCCGCCGGCATCGCGAGCGCATTGAGTAGTGTTTTCCATGTGCGCGGCACCGGGTTGGTCACTTCCATGGATGGAGTGTAGCGGTGATGTCAGGTTTTTGCACTCTAGGAGCAATTGGGGCGATCCAGCTGCCTACAACACACCGGAATCGCACCACAATCGCACCGGAATCGCACCCCCATCGCACTACCGTTACCCGATAATAGTCACCCGATAATCGCCGCCCGATAATCGCCGCCTGTCGATACATACCGTCCAGATACGGTAGTATCCTGAGTCAGGTGTACGAGGAGGCCGGATGCCACAGCTCAGGACGGTAGACATCGTAGAAGAGAAGCTCAACTCGGTAACCCATGGAATTGGTGCGGGCCTTGCTATCGCTGCCCTGATATATCTGATGGTACGGGCGGTTCCCACCGGCAGTGCGCTCCTCGTGACCACCCTGGCGATATACGGCGCGTTCCAGATCGTACTGTACCTTTCATCCTCACTGATGCACGTTTTTCATGACATGCCGCGAGTCTACAAGGTCCTCAACGTGATGGACCTGTACGCGATCTACTTCCTCATCGCCGGAACGTATACTCCCGCGGTACTGGCGGGGATCGGCGGATCACTTGGCTGGTGGCTCTTCGGCATTGAGTGGGGCCTGGTGGTGGTGGGGATCCTGTTGCGGGCGGTCATTATCCGTCGGCCGCACATCGTTCTGGATCTGTTGTATGTCCCCATGGGCTGGATTCTGATCTTTGCCGCGGGCCCGCTGGTGGACAGTCTTGGCCGAGGATTTCTGTTCTGGACTCTTCTGGGAGGGATACTGTACACCGTTGGTGTCATATTCTACGCGTGGAGGCGGCTACCGATGAGCCACATGATCTGGCACCTGTTCGTGATGGCCGGAGGATTCAGTCTCTTCTTTGGCTTTGTGTTTCACCTGATCCCGATGTATGGGGGCTGACCCTCACGTCTCCGGTCGCCTACACTGGAGGTATGGACCGCACTAAAACGCTGCTTTCACGGCTGATCCCCGCCATTTTGAGTACGATCGACGTTGCTAATGACCGGCCCGGCCGCGCCGCCCATGCCTTTCTCACAGCACTGGCGACGGGAGACGGTGCCGCAGGTTTGAGCGACACCGGCGATATCCCGCGCGATTGGATCGCCCTCTTTGGGCAGTTTCTGGAACACATTCCGGGGGAACTCGCGTTTCTCGCCCAGACCGCTCGCCCGGAGGCATACGCCGCGCTGGATCGGGCTCTGGCTCAGGAAACAGCTGATGGTGCGATTCTTGTGGAGCAACCGGAGCGGTTATGGGACCTCTTCTTTCCGGAGGCGGTCTTTCTTTCAGAAGACCCGGAGGAGCAGATCACTCTCCTCCGTGATCGCCGACGGGTACGGATAACGGCTCCTCCCCGCCACCCGATAACGGATCCCGCCCGGGAACTCCTGTTTACCTCGAACGCGCTTCTTACCCCTCCGTTTTCCGGTGAGCCCCTGGAGTTCACGAATCCCGAGCTGCGTAGACGGGTTGAGAACGTGCAATCAGAACCGCAGAAGTTCTGGTATGACCACCCGATTCCCCTTGGGGTTAGCGCCGAGGCAAACGAGGTGCTCTACGGCCTGAAAGGGCTGGCGGAGGCACTCGCCGTTGAAAGGCAACGAGGCACCGCGGCGGCAGGGCAACCGGTGAGAGTTGCGCTCTCTATTTCGGTGACGCACGAAGGATTGCGCTCCCCGGCGGGAGAGTGGCTCCGCAGCGTCTTTGCCCAGGAGGCCCGGGAGTCGCTCGAGGGACTTGAGGTGTACGGCTTTACCGAAGATGACGCGCTGGCAATGGTGGATCTCCTCGGGCCGTTTCTCAAAGACCCTGCTGAGCGCGAGCTCCTGCAAGAGGTTTTTGGCGTAGACGGGGAATACGGTCGCCACTATAGTTTTCTTAAGGCGCTTCCGGCGCTCTGGAGCGTCCTGGTCGCACCGGAAATCCGCGGTACTTTCAAGATTGATCTAGACCAGGTCTTTCCCCAGGAGAAACTGTTGGAAGACGCTGGCGCTACCGCGTTTGAACTGTTTGCCGCTCCGTTATGGGGTGCCCAAGCGATAGACGCGGAAGGCAACCCGGTAGAACTCGGAATGATCGCCGGAGCCCTGGTGAACGAAGCGGACATCGGAAAGGGCCTGTTCACCCCGGACATTCCCTGGCCTGAGAGTATCCCCACCGGCGAGGACCTTCTCTTCTACAAACAGCGCCCCATGGCGGTATCAACCCGGGCGGAAATGATGACCCGGTACAGTGGGCAGGGAGAAGGCACCGGCACACCGAAAGGCACGCCCGTCGACGCATCCGCCGGAATGCCCGACGGCAAAACTGAGGCGCTCCATCGCATTCACGTCACCGGCGGTACCAACGGTATCCGGATCGATTCGCTGCGACGGCACCGCCCCTTCACCCCGACCTTTGTGGGCCGGGCGGAGGATCAAGCGTACATCTTGTCAGTTCTCGGAACCGGTGGCGACACGGCTACGGCCCCACCGGAAGAGCACCGGCTTGCCTACCTCCACCAACCGGGACTGATTATGCGTCACGATAAGGCCTCCTTTGCTGGTCAGGCTGTGGCGGCGGGAAAGGCCGGCTCTTATGTGGGCGATTTGGTGCGGACGCTGGTATTTAGCGACTACGCCTCCTTTGTATCCGCCTCCCACGCGGACAGCACCAAGATCAAAACGCAGGTAGACCCATTCACCGGATGTTTTATCACGCCAATTCCACTCACCTCGATCGCCTTGCGCCTGGCGCTCCATACGGTGGATACGGACCGGGGAAGCACGGAGGCGCGGGAAACGATTCTCAACCTGGCGGCGCAGCGCCTGCCGAGCGAGATAGACAGACCGCGGGGACCGGATGGAGAACTGGCGCGGCAGTGGCAACGCGAACGTCGTGGGTGGGATGTGTTCTACAATGCCCTGGACCGGATCGAAGCGCTGCAGCGGGATACCGCGACTCCGACCGGCGCAGCGACCGGCGCACCGACCGACGTGGTAACCGACGCACAGCGTACATTCCGTGCAATGCTGGAGCGCTGTCGCTTGGCGTGAGGGCTATTCGGTACGTGAATTGAAAAGACGGCCCAACACCGGTATAACGGAGCGGTGGATACGCATACTGCACTAGCCGTTGACCGCTTGAGTCAGGCGATAACATTTCCCACCATACACGCAGCCGTTCCCGCCGATATTCCGGATCGGGATGTGTTTTCCCGTTTTGAGGCTTTTCTCGCCGCATCGTTCCCGCACGTTCACAAAACAGCGAAACGGGAGTTTGTTGGCGACCCGGGCCTGCTGTATACCTGGAGCGGAAGTGATGCCTCCGCGGCCCCGATCATTCTTACGGCTCACTACGATGTGGTGCCCGCCGACACACCGGAGGCGTGGACCCACCCGCCCTTTTCCGGTGAGGTTACCAGCGACGTTCCCGCTGAGTCTGACGGTGAGCCTGACGATCGGTCTCACAGTGGCACGATCTGGGGGCGCGGCACCGTGGATGATAAGGCAAGTCTCATGGCGATCCTGGAGGCTGCCGAACGGATGATCCAGGCCGGGTTCATTCCTCAGCGCACCGTCTATTTCGCCTTCGGCGGAGATGAAGAGGTCACCGGGCAGCGTGGTGCCGGCCGCATTGCCGCCGAGCTTGCCGCGCGCGGTGTTTCCGCGGCGTGCCTGGTGGACGAAGGGACGGCGGTGGTGGAGAACACCGTGAAGCTGGTAAAACAACCGATCGCCCTGATCGGGACGGCTGAAAAAGGCTACGTCGATCTCAGGATCTCCGTACGCGGAGCAGATGGCCATGCGTCTATGCCGCACAGGCGAACCACGATTGGGCGCCTGGCCCGCGCACTCCGCCGCCTTGAACGCAAGCCCTTTCCGGCGAGGATCATTCCTTCGGTGCGGGAGTTTCTTACCGCCATTGCCGAGGCGGCACCGCCGGCGTACCGGCCCATTCTCAAACGGCCCGGGCTCTTTGGACCGATCCTCAAGCGGGCCCTGGCTCGCGATCCCAAGACGGATGCCCTGGTGCGTACCACTCAGGCGCCCACCATGCTCTCGGGTTCAGCGGCCCCGAATGTCCTCCCGGCCCGAGCGGAGGCAGTGGTAAATGTGCGCATTCTTCCCGGAGAGACGATCGCCTCCGTCTGCAGCCGAATCGTCCAGGTGATTGCAGATCCCTCAGTGGAGGTCGAAGTCCTGAATCCCACCGGCAACGGCGATCCGGTGGATGCGTCTCCCCTCGATACGGACGCCTATCGCGGCCTGGGCACCGTTGTTTCCACGCACTTTCCCGATGCCGTGGTGGCCCCCTACCTGGTAACCGCCACAACCGATAGTAAGCACTACCGCGACGTGGCCCAGGCGATCTACCGTTTTCTGCCACTCCGCATGGATCCCGAGCTCCTCGATACCGTGCATGGGGTGGACGAGCGCATCGGCGTGTCCGCGTATCTCTCCATGATCGACTTCTATGCAGATCTCATCGAATCCCTTTCCCATGGAGCAGAACCCACATGAGTGACAAAGCCTCCAGTCTGCGCATCGGGAAGGCAGCCTTCATCCTCGCCTTCTGTATTCTCACCGGCCTCATGATCGTGTCCGGAATCCTCACGCGCACCGTTCCCGCCGGATCGTTTGAGCGAGAACTGGTGGACGGCCGGGAGTTCGTGATTCCCGGATCCTACCAGGAGACCCCAGCGCAACAGCCACCACCGATCTGGCGCTGGTTTACCGCGCCGGTGGAAGTACTCTTTGCTCCCGGTTCAATCGTGGCGATCACGATCATCGTGTTTCTCATTTTTGTAGGCGGCTCATTCACCATTCTGGAACAGGCCGGAGTGCTGGAGGCTGTCCTCAACAGACTGGTTGCCGGATTCTACGAGCGGCGCTACCTGCTGATGGCGATCATTATCTTCTTCTTCATGGCGGTGGCCTCGGTGCTGGGAATCTACGAAGCGATGGTGCCGCTGATCGTATTCATCGTGCCCCTGGCGCTGAAGCTCGGGTGGGATTCACTCACCGGTCTGGGCATGAGTCTACTGCCGTTGGCCTTTGGGTTCTCCGCGGCGATTAGTAACCCCTTCACGATCGGCGTGGCCCAACGCATCGCGGAGCTCCCTCTCTTCTCGGGGGCGTGGCTGCGGATCCCGTTCTTCGGGATTACCTACGCGGTGGTGGCTCTCTTCGTGATTCGCTATGCACGCAAGATCGAACGCGCGCCGGAGACATCGCGGGTCTATCACCTGGATGAGGAGCGCCGCCGCCTGCTGGGCGAGGAGGCGGCGCCGGTTGCCGTGGCATCGGGCGTCGTACCGGACGCGGCGGCGGACGAGGTGGCTGGTACAGCTCCAGACGTGGCGCCCGCAGATGCACGCATGGCGCCTCAGCTCAAGAAGGCCGCCACCTGGTTCGCGGCAAACATCGTCCTGGCGTTCGTCTTCATCTTCGTCACGGCCCGCAACCCGGTTCTCAGCGACCTGGCGTTTCCCCTGATGTCGCTGCTATTCTTCATCGGAGGACTCGGAGCCGGACGCCTATCCGGA
>JAWOCO010000100.1:0-2947 GCA_046483765.1 Alkalispirochaeta sp.
GTGGCGCCTCGCCCTCGCGCCGTTGACTCGCGCCGTTGACCCGCGCCGTTCACCGCGCCGTTGACCCGTGGTGAGGACGCCCCGTATAATCCGGGCGCCGTGTCACACGATGATTCTCGCCGCCACCACTCCATCTTCGTTGGAATCGATAGCGACGGATGCGCCTTCGACACGATGGAGATTAAACATCGCCGCTGTTTTGCCCCGGAGTACGTCCGCTGGTTCGGCCTTGAGGCGCACGGGGAAGCTGCGGAGGAGGTGTGGCACTTCGTAAATCTGTATTCCCCGACGCGCGGCATCAACCGCTACACCGCGCTGGCCAAGACGCTGCGGCTCCTCCCCGGGCACCCCGCCCTGGCCAGCGCCCCGGAAGCTCCGGCGCTCCCGGCGTTTCACCGCTGGGTGGAGACCGCGGAGGCGCTCAGCGCCGAGAGCCTCACCCGCGAGATCCAGCGGGTGGGCCTATCCTCCCAGGAAGGTCACGACCTGGAGATGGTGCGGCGCTGGTCGGAAGCGGTGGACCGCTCCTTCGAGGAGATCGTCGCCGAGGTGGAGCCCTTTGTGGGGGTGGCTGAGGCGCTGCAGGAGCTGCGCCACTCTGCGGACGTGGCGGTAATCAGCCACGCTCCCACCGCCGTGCTTCGCCGGCAGTGGGCGTTGTACGGGCTGGAGGAGTGGGTAGACGCGATCAACGGCCAGGAGACCGGCAAGAAGGGCCAACACCTGGCCACCGCCCGGAAGTCCGGCGGGTACGCCCCTTCCCGGATGCTCATGATCGGCGATGCCCCGGGGGATTTCGCCGCGGCCCGCTCGGTGGAGGCGTGGTTCTACCCGATCCTCCCCGGAGCGGAACAGACCAGTTGGGAGCAGTTCCGCCGGGAGGCGTGGCCCCAATTTCTTGAGGGCCGGTGGGATACCGACTATCAGAACCACCTGCTGAAAGAGTTCTACGATCGGCTTCCCGCGGTACCGCCGTGGGAATAGCGATACAGGTATTCATCCGAACGATCGTGCACAGACCAGTCAAAGTCGTGTACAATGCCGCCACACCAGATAGTTGAAAGGGAGCACACGGGAATGATTGAGGCAGGATTGCAGCTAATGCTCATCGGCATGAGCGTGGTATTCGTATTCTTGGTACTACTGGTGGCGCTGATGACGGTGATGTCGGCGATTACCCGCCGCTTCGAGACACCGGTCCCCGCCGCCGGTACCAGCGATGCGCCCACTCCAAGTTCTCCCGGGGGCTCTTCCCCACACCAACATAGTCCACAGATCGCAGCCGTTCTCGCAGCCGTAGCACAGCACCATCGCCGTCGCATGGGAGACGCTGCTCGCACAACCAACACCACCTCAGGAGCTCACAGATGAAACAGATTAACGTCATGGTCACGGCGTTTCGTGATGGCTTTCAGTCAGTCTTCGGTGCCCGGGTACTGACCAAGGACTTTCTTCCCGCCCTGGAGGCCGCCAAGGAGGCGGGTCTCAACCACTTCGAGGTGGGTGGCGGCGCACGCTTTCAAAGCCTGTACTTCTACTGCAATGAAGACGCCTTTGAGATGATGGATGCCTGTCGAGAAGTGGCGGGACCGGATGCCGACCTTCAGACGCTGGCGCGCGGAATTAACGTGGTGGGGCTTGAGAGTCAGTCCTCCGATATCATTAAGATGCACGCGGAGCTCTTCAAGAAGCACGGCATTTCCACGGTTCGCAACTTCGACGCCCTCAACGATGTGGACAACCTGGACTACTCCGGGCGCTGCATCGCGGAGGCCGGCCTCAACCATGAGGTGGCCGTCACGCTGATGGGTCTGCCCCCGGGGCTGGAGGGCGCCCACACCGCGGATTTCTATCTGGAACGGATCCGGCAGATCCTGGACGCGGATATTCCGATGCACTCGCTGGCACTCAAGGACGCCTCCGGCACCGCAACCCCGCAGGTGGTCTACGACACGGTCAAAATGGCCAAGGCCAAGCTGCCACCGGAGGTGCCGGTACGCTTTCACACCCACGACACCGCAGGAACCGGCGTCATTACCTACAAGGCGGCGATTGAGGCCGGTGCCGACGGGATCGATCTTTCCCTGGCTCCCGTCTCCGGGGGGACCTCCCAGCCGGACGTAATCACCATGTGGCACGCGCTGCGGGGGACCGAATACGATCTAGGCATCGACATCAATAAGGTGATGGAAGCGGAAGAGGTGTTTAAGGACGCCATGAGGGATTATTTCTTCCCACCGGAGGCGCAAAAGGTGGAGCCCCTGATTCCGTTCTCGCCGATGCCCGGTGGCGCTCTCACCGCCAACACCCAGATGATGCGCGACCACAACGTGCTGGATCGCTTTCCCGAGGTGATCGCCGCCATGCGGGAAGTGGTGGAACGGGGCGGCTTTGCCACTTCGGTAACTCCCGTATCGCAGTTCTACTTTCAGCAGGCGTTTAATAACGTTCTCATGGGTCCCTGGAAGAAGATCGCGGAAGGCTACGGCCAGATGCTGCTCGGCTACTTCGGCACCACTCCAACCAAGCCGGATCCGGAACTGGTGAAGCTGGCCGCGGAACAGCTCCAACTGGAGCCCACAACCAAGAGTCCCCGCCTGCTCAACGATGAGAATCCCGAAAAAGGACGAGCCCCGGCGGAGCAGAGCCTCAAAGAGGCGGACCTTCCGATCACCGAGGAGAACATCTTCATCGCAGCCACCTGCAAGCAACGGGGTATCGCGTTCCTCAAAGGTGAAGGCGTGGTGCAGGTCCGCAAAACCAACGCTGAGAGTGCGCAACCGACCGCCGGATCCTCCGGCCAGAGCGGGGCAGCCGCCACCGGGAGCGCCACGTCCACCTCCGCCGCCTCCGCCGCTACCGGTGAACCGGCAGCGTACACCGTCACCGTTGCCGGTCAGAGCTACCACGTCACCGTCCAGGACGGGCACGCGGACATCGACGGCAC
>JAWOCO010000011.1:0-8273 GCA_046483765.1 Alkalispirochaeta sp.
GGGCTTGAACTGGTAACGATCGGGGGAGCGGTGCAGCTCAGCCCCAAGAAAGAGCTCTGGCCCCGTCTCAGGGAACGTTTTGGAAAGAAGCGCGAACAGCGCCTCTCCCGGGCAGCGATGGAAACGCTCTCCATCGTGGCGTATTCGCAACCGATTACGCGGAGCGAGGTGGAAAGCCTCCGCGGCGTAGCTGCAGACAACATGATCCGCCAGCTACTGGAGCGCAAACTGATCAAAGAGGTAGGACGTAAGGAGGCGCCGGGCCGACCGACGCAGTACGGCACCACCCGGGAGTTTCTGCAATACTTCGGTCTCGAGAGTATCGCCGACCTTCCCAAGCTCGACGAACTGGAACAGGAGCGATTCAACCTCAATGGCTAAAAGCACACACAGACAAAGGCATTCATGAACGAACAATCACGAGAATCGACTCGCATAAACAAATATCTTTCTCAGGCCGGCTACGGCTCCCGTCGCAAAGTTGAAGAACTCGTCCGTCAGCGCCGCGTCCAGGTAGACGGTGACACGATTGAGGACCTCAGTACCCGCGTCTCCCCGGAACAGGTGGTAAAGGTGGACGGCACCACGGTCCATCCTGCCCGCCGCACCGCCGTGTTTGCTCTGAACAAGCCGGTCCGCGTACTCGTCAGTGAACACGACCCCGAAGGCCGCCCGCTGGCTATCGACCTGGTACGCCACCTCTACTCGGGACGCCTGTTCTCCGTCGGTCGGTTAGATTTTCTCTCAAGTGGTCTACTTTTGTTTACCAATGATGGTGATCTCGCCCAGGCGTTGATGCGCCCAACCTCCGCCATTGAGCGGGAGTATGTGGTTGAAACCAGCGATCCTATCACCGATGAGACGCTGGAGCAGATATCCCGGGGCGTCACGATTGAGGGCGTCCGCTACCGCGTCGCCCGTTACCATCGTCACGCAGCCCGCCGGGTGTCCTTGGTCCTTGAGGAGGGCAAGAATCGGGAGATCCGCCGCGTCTTTGCCCACTATCGGCTGCGGGTGCGCAGGATCTACCGTAATCGGTACGGACCGATCACGCTCGGAAAGCTTCCTGACGGCGAGGCGCGTCCCCTGACGGCCAACGAAGTGGAGCGCCTTCGGGCGGCGGTGTCCCGCTCTCGCGGAAAAGCGAGGGGACGCGCGTAATGGTGGTAGCGATCGACGGACCCGCGGGAACGGGCAAGAGTACGATCAGCAAGCGCGTCGCAGCCGAGACCGACTTCTTCTACCTGAACTCGGGCCGCTTCTACCGGGCGGTCACGTGGAAAGCACTGAAACAGGGTAAGGGCGTAGAAAACCCGCAGGCGCTGATTGCAACGGCGGCGGATATATCCATCACCGTGGAGGACGATCAGTTTCTCGTCGACGGCGTTCCCCGGAATGAAGAGTTGCACACTCCGGAAGTGGACAGCGCCGTAGCCACCGTCTCCTCGATTCCGGAAATCAGGATCGCGGTCAACAGTCGTCTCAAGCGCATCGCCGGCGAGCGGGATATCGTGGTTGAAGGTCGCGACATGAGCACGGTGGTCTTTCCCGATGCCGAAGTGAAAATCTATCTCGACGCCGACCCCGATGTCCGCGCCCGCCGCCGCCTCGAGCAACAGGGAAGCGGCAATTTCGAGGAAATTCGCGATTCGATCTCCCAGCGCGACGAGATCGACCGCACCAAGGAAACCGGCCGTCTCCAGCGCACCAAAGACGCGATCTACCTCGACACCACGGACTTGACCATCGAACAAGTTTGTGAGAAGGTAATCGACATTATCCACGAAAAAAACCAACACGGCAGGAGTAGCTAGGCAATCATGGCAGATAAGGAAGCACAGTTCGCTGACTCTTCTTCGGGCGAGTCCCAGTCACAGGAACTGCAGATGCAGTTTCTCGATCAACTGGATGAACTCGAGGAGGGGCAACTCGTCGAGGGAACGGTCATTCAGATCACCGGCGACGAGGTATTCATCGACATCGGGTATAAAGCCGAGGGTCGAATCTCGTTGGAAGAGTTCGAGACCCGCCCGGCTGTCGGCGAAACGGTCGAAGTGGTGCTTCTGCGGAAGGACATCCGTAACGGCGGCGTTGCGGTTTCGAAGCGAAAGGCGGATGAGAAACGGTTCTGGAAAGATCTCAAAGATGCATTCCAGGAGCGCCAACCGGTGGCCGGTAAAGTGGTCAACGCGATCAAGGGCGGATTCGAGGTACGACTCCACGGAAACGTTCGCGGGTTTAACCCGATCTCAAAGATGGACATTCGCCGCGTAGAAGACCCGGAAGAGTATATCGGCCTGGAAGACAAGTTCTTCATTGAGCGGATCTACAGTGAGAACCGTGTCAATATCGTTCTGTCCCGCAGAGCATGGCTTGAGCAGGAAACCGAGAAGAACCGTAACGCGTTCTTCGAGCAGGTCCAGATCGGGGATGAGGTCGAGGGAGTGGTGAAGAGCTTTACTTCCTTTGGTGCATTTATCGATCTGGGAGGCTTTGACGGCCTGCTCCACATAAACGACATGAGCTGGGGACACGTGACGCGTCCCAAGGATTACGTCAAGAAGGGCGATACCGTACGGCTCAAGGTGATCAAGATGGATCCTGAGGAGAAGAAAATTAACCTCAGCCTCCGTCATATGACCCCCGATCCCTGGGAAACGTTTGAAGATCGGTATGCCGTTGATCAGGTGGTTACCGGCACGGTGACCAAACTCACCGATTTCGGTGCCTTCATCGAGGTTGAAGAGGGTATTGAAGGGTTGGTGCACATCTCCGAGATGTCCTGGGTCCAGCGTATCAATCATCCCAAAGAGATCCTTTCCCCCGGACAGGAAGTACAGACCAAGATTCTGGACTACGACATCCAGGCGGGGCGCGTTTCACTGGGACTCAAACAGGTCATGGACAACCCCTGGGACGATATCAATGAGCGGTATCCCGTGGGCAAGCGCCTGAACACGACGGTAAAGAAGATCACCGCCACCGGTGCCTTCGTTGAAGTGGAAGACGGCATCGATGCATTCCTCCACGTTGACGACCTGAGTTGGACCAAGCGCTATAAGAACCCCGGCGCGGTGATCAAGGAAGGCCAGGAGCTGGAAGTGGTAGTGGTCCTGAGCGATCCCGACAACCAGAACATCCGGGTTGGTCTGAAGCAGCTCGAGGACGATCCCTGGCAGCAACTCAAGGAAGCGTATCCTCCCAAGAGCCTCATTGAGGGAGAGATTACCAATATCACCGACTTTGGCATTTTTGTACGGGTGCAGGGCGGAATCGAAGGTCTTGTGAACAAAATGAACGTTGCCGATCCTCGGCACGAGTCGTTTGAAGAAGCGGTGGCAAAGTACTCCGTGGGAGACAAGATCAAAACGGTGGTTACCGAGGTGAATCCCTCGCGGCAGCGCCTGTCGCTCTCGATTCGGGAACTTCAGCGTCAGCAGCAGCGTCAGGAACTTCAGAAGTATATCCATGACTCCGATGACGACGCCACCGTTACCCTGGGTGACATGCTGAAGGAAAAACAGGACAATTGAGCCTGAATGGGACTCGCACAGGTCGATCTCGATCGGTTTCAAACGCTGATCGAGATCAATGCTCTGATCAATTCGGACTTCTCTGACCTTCGAGCCGTTCTTAAGCGCATCGTAGAATCCGCTATGCGGTTGACCGAAGGAGAGGCCTCATCGCTCCTTCTGGTCAATCCCGAAAACAACAAACTCTACTTTGAAATCGCCTTGGGGTCGAAAGGCCCCCAGGTGCAGCAGTTCTCGCTGGATATGGGTGAGGGTATCGCCGGCTGGGTTGCACTCCATAATCGTTCGCTCATGGTGAACGACACGGATGAGGACGCCCGCCACCAACGTGATATCGGTCGAAAAATCGGCTATCCCGCGAGCAATATCCTAGCGGTACCGATGCGCGTGAAAGATCGCTGTATCGGCGTCCTGGAGATTCTCAACAAACGCAACGGGCGCAGTTTCGATAACGATGATCTGCAGTGGTTGGAGATCTTCGCCAACCAGGGTGCGATCGCAATCCAGAACGCCCGAACCTTCCAGCAAGTCCGCAACGAGGTAGACCTCTTACAGGATCAGGTCAACACGGACCAGGGCTACCACACGATGGTGTGGAATAGTGCTGCCATGGCTGAGCAACTCCAGCTCGTGGAACGGGTAGCCCCCACCGAGAGCACGGTGCTGATCCTGGGAGAAAGTGGGGTGGGTAAAGAACTCATCGCCGAGCAGATCCATCTCAAGTCCCACCGCGCACAGCAGCCCTTTATTCGCGTCAATTGTGCGGCGCTTCCGGCGGCGCTTCTGGAAAGTGAACTCTTTGGACACGTGCGTGGCGCCTTCACCGACGCCGTCGCCGATCGCCGCGGACGGTTTGAACTGGCCGATCGGGGAACGATCTTTCTGGATGAAATCGGAGATTTGCCGCTCCCGCTCCAGGCGAAGATGCTGCGAGTCATCCAGGAAAAGACATTTGAGCGCGTCGGCGCGAGTGAATCGATCACCGTGGATGTGCGGATCATCGCAGCTACCAACCGCGATATCGAAACGCTGGTGGAACGCGGCGACTTCCGCAGTGATCTGTACTATCGACTCAACGTGCTTCCGCTCAGTATTCCGCCGCTCCGGCAACGGCCGGACGACATTACGGAACTGGCGGAGTTCTTTCTCAAACGGTTCGCCCGAGAAACCAACAAACACGTTACCGGCTTTTCTGACGACGCTATGCAGGCCCTCCTTTCGTACAATTGGCCCGGCAACGTGCGAGAGCTGGAAAACGCTGTGGAGCGTTCCGTGGTGATCTGTCGTCATGAACGAGTCATGCCGGAGGATCTCCTGCTGCACGGCACCGCCGTGGGCGAAGAGACGCGCTACCAGGGAAACAGCCTGAAAGAGAGTATTAATCTGTTCAAACGCCAATTTATCAGGCGCGCCCTCGAGCGGCACGGCTGGAACCATACGGAAACCGCTGAGGAGCTTCAAATTCAGCGCTCCTACCTTTCAAAACTCGTGAAAGACCTCAACATTAAAGACACCAAAGGAGAACCTTCCCAATGAGTGATAGTTCCACACACAGTCCCGCATTTACTGAACGACTGACATCATTTCTTTCCCGCTTCCGAAAGGTACTCATCTTCGGAGGGATCGCCGTACTGGTGGCGATCATCGCCGCGGTTGTGGTGGCACAAGTAATGTCCGCCAGAAATGACGCCTCTATCCGCGCAGCGGAGGAGCTCCAGGAACTCTGGGACGACTACGATGCCGACTCCGAGGACGCCTCCGTGGCACAGGAAGATGTGCGGGAGGCGGTAAGCCAGTTGATCGATGAATATCCCCGTACCTATGGTGCCCTCCGGGCGCGCATGATTCTTGCCGAACTCGAGTGGCAACTCGAGAACTGGGAAGCCGCCCAGGATGCGTATATGGCTGTGGTCGACGAGCATGGACGCAACCATCTTACCGGTCCCGCGCTCTTCAGTGCCGCCGCCGCCGCGGAAGAGGCGGGGAATCTGGACCGCGCCCGGGAACTGTATGGCCGCGTGGCGGACGGTGAGGGCGACCCCACCACGGAAGTTCCCCACGCACTATTTAATCTGGGACGGATTGCCGAGCTCCAATCGGATCAGGCCCTGGCGATCGAATACTACAACCGTCTCATCGATGATCACAGCTCCAGCAATTGGACAAACCTCGGGAGAAACCGTATAATCTGGCTCACGAGTCAGGGAGCCGGCGCGGACAGCTGAACTACTGAACGACGGTACAGCTCCCCATCCGCGCCAGCAATCTCAGGCCCGTAGGTTGTACGCGTGAGGAGTCCTGCATGGCAAACAAACGGGCCAATTTTTTTGCAACCCGGAACTTCGGCTTTGTTATCGCCCTTCTGGTGTTCGCAATATTCGTCCTGCTGCGCTTCGGAACAACAATTCCGGAACGGCTGGAACTACGCATCCTGGATACTCATTTTAATCTCAAGAACACCTTTCAGTCCCAATCAGTGGAAGAAGGGGTTTCGGTTGTGCAGAGGAATCCGGGGATCTCTGAAGATATTCTTATCGTGGGAATTGATTCCACCACGTTGTCTCGTTTCGGACGATGGCCCTTTCCTCGCTACCGCCATGCGGACCTGATCAATTCCTTTGCCCGAATCTCCGATCAGAATCGACGCGAGCGTGCGCTGTTTCTCGATCTCTTCTTTATCGAACCCAGTGACAACGTAGTAGACGATGCACTGCTGCTCGACGCCATGGAGCAGAGCGATCGTGTCTTCCTGGAGACGATCCTCGAGTACAGCGAGCCCAATCCCCAGAACTACGAGGAGTTCTTTCGCCGCCACGACCGGCTGTTTGACGCGGCGGGGCAAATCACCAACGTGGACGGATCATGGCGGGAGATGCCGTCGTTTTTTGGCCTCCAGCCTCCGCTTCAGCCGCTGGCCGGTGCCTCAGCGGGCTATGGTCATGCGAATCTCTGGGATGATTTTGACAGCGTCTACCGCCGACAACCGATGGTGGCCCGAGTCTCAGAACTTAAGACTCGCTACGTCTGGGAAGACCTCTCGCCGGATCTGACGATCGATGAAGATAACTACGAACGGCTGGTATGGTTTGATCAGCAGGGGCGGGACCATTTCGTTCCGCTTCCTCTCACCGAGGAAGGGCTCACCGCGCTTCGCAGACAACTCGAAGCGGAAGCTCCGCGCCGCTCCCTGGATACCACCGGAGATGGAGAGGCCGACGATTACACCTTCGTGCTTCACCACTATGAGGAACAGTTCATTCCATCGATCACGCTGGCGCTGGCACTGGACTATTTCAATCGAACCCTGGACGAGGTTGAAGTCCGCGTCGGTGAGTATATCCGGATCCCCGATCCGCAGCAGTTCGATCCTGACCAGGGAGAGTGGGTGGACTATCGCATCGTGGATCGCCCTGCCGTGTATGACGACGATGGCGAGCTCGTCTCCGAGGCAACCTACCGGGAACAGGATGAGATCGTAATTCCCATAGATGAAGAGGGTACGATGCTCATTAACTACATGGGGCGCCGCTCGAGTCCGGCCCGGGACGGGTACCAAACGTTTCCCGTCCGCCCATACTACGGCTACGCCGCCCGGGTACCTGGTCCCAATCCGCAGGAGTGGCCTCCGACCCGAGCGGTAGAGAACCAGATCGTCATGGTGGGCGCGTTCTCGCAGGGCATGGCGGATGATGAGAAGCTTACGCCTTACGGCCTGATGTACGGGGTTGAGGTCCACGCCAACGCCCTGAACACGATTCTCATGGACAAGTTCGTGCGCTACGTGCCGCTGTGGGTGGACCTGGCGATTCTTGCGGTGGCAGCGTTGCTGGTAGCATTTCTCGCCTCGCGCCTGTCTACGATCTGGGCGATGGTGATCACGGTGGGAGTGATTATCGTCTATTTTTTCGCCACCACCATTACCTTTGACACACGGTCACTGGTCATGAACTTCTCCAGTCCGGCGCTGGCGATGCTACTCACCTTCGTGAGTATCGTGGTCTACCGCGTCATGACTGAAGAAAAGGACAAACGACGCATTCGGGAGATGTTTGGGCGCTATGTGAGTCCCGACGTGGTCTCTGAGATTCTGGAACGCCCACCGGAGCTCGGGGGTATCGACAAGGACCTAACCGTCTTCTTTAGCGACATCCGCGGCTTCACCACCTTGTCGGAATCGATGTCACCGCAGGAACTGGTAAACCACCTCAATATCTATCTCACCGCCATGACCGATACGATCCTCGAATACCGCGGAACCCTGGACAAGTACGTGGGCGACGAGATCATGTGTTTCTGGGGGGCGCCGCTCCCTCAGGAGGACCATGCGATCCTGGCGTGCAAATCGGCGTTGCGTCAGATGCAGAAACTGGACGAGCTCAACTCCCAGTGGCCCCCGGAGAGGCAGATCAACATCGGTATCGGCATCAACTCCGGCATTATGACCGTGGGAAATATGGGAAGCCAAGGGCGCATGAACTACACCCTCATGGGAGACAATGTGAACCTGGGTGCTCGCCTAGAGGGCACCAATAAACAGTACGGCACGGGAATCATCATGAGTGAGTTCACCTACGGACTCGTGAAGGACCGCGTGATCGCTCGCGAACTGGACAACATCCGGGTCAAGGGAAAGAACAAACCGGTTCTTATCTATGAACTCGTGGACGTACCGGAGGGGCTGGGGGTTGAATAACCCGGCTCTCCCATTCCCACGGCCGGTGCCGCCGTGGGAATGGGAGA
>JAWOCO010000023.1:0-3857 GCA_046483765.1 Alkalispirochaeta sp.
GACCACACTGGTCTTTGGACCGGATTATTCGCACCACCATCCTGCGGTGGTTTCTACTGCCGGTGGTGGTGATTTTGCTGTTTCAGTTTGCCTTCACTCTCGGTATTCAGCGCGACACGGTGCAGGAACGCCACGTTCGGGACGCGGTGTGGCTACAGGGTATCGTGCGTGTGTACCTGGAGGGTGTGCACCACATGCTGACTCTGGCGCTGGTGGATCCGGCCGGCCGCATTGACGGGCGTATCGAGACGATGATTGGGCTCGGTCGCGATGGGTCGTCGGCGCTCTTTCATCGAGTCATGGCGTTGGACTCCAATTTTCGCATCGTTCATTCCGTGCCACACACGGCGGATATCGGCACGGACCTCTCCGGTCTGATTCCCGGGGTGTCGGTGCTGGGAACCGCGACGCTTACGGTGCCGTACTACAGTACCGCCGCCGACGCCATTGTAATCGCGGTGGCGCAGAAGCCTCGGGGGTACACGCACGCCATAGCCGCTGAGCTGAATCTGGAACTACTTCAGACGCAGTTATCGGAGAGCGTGCCGGCAGGCAGTGACCAGACAGTTTTCATCACTGATCGCTACGGCAATGTTATCGCCCATCCCGACTTTTCCATGGTTCAGCGCCAGGCAAATCTGGGAGGCCTCACGGTGATGCAGCGCGTGGGTGCCGGACGGTCGGCGACCACCGTAGTTCGCGAGAACGGCCAGCTCACGCTGTACTCCGCGGTGCGCGATGGTGCCAGCGGGTGGACTGTGGTGGTATTCGAACCGCTGCATTCCGCGTTTGCTTCGGCGATCTGGGTGTTCGTGGGGACGATTCTTGCGGTAGCGGGGATCTCCCTGCTTACCTTGTTGCTCTTTCGTCACCATTTACGCCGGCGGGTGGTCAACCCGCTCATGGACTTCGCTATTGCCATCGATCGCGAGGCAGGTGAGGGGGGGTCGGTGCGGTCACCCGATCGGCACTCCTTCGCCGAACTGGATGTCCTGCTCTACCGCTTTGCGGAAATGACCTCCCGGGTGCACCAGCGGGAGCAGCAGCTAATCGCGGCAGCTTCGGAAAAAGATGCCCTGGTGCGCGAGATCCATCACCGGGTCAAGAACAATCTGAACGTGATCGCCAGTTTGTTGTCCTTGCAGGCGGAAAACGTGGGGTCGGTAGACGATGCCATGGTAGCCTTTGAGGATAGCAAGAACCGGATCTATTCTATTGCGCGGGTACATGAGAGCCTGTACGGAAATGATGACCTCTCGGCGGTGGATATGTCCACCTACATCCGAGAGCTGGTCTACGATTTGCGCACCGCCTATGGTCGTGACGACACGGTGGTGATCCAATTGCATGTGGACCAGATTGATCTCGGTATTGAGCATGCGATCCCCTGCGGCATCATCCTTAATGAACTGCTCACCAACTCCTATCGGCACGCCTTTCCTGATCGCCGGCCCGGCGAAATCGCCGTGGCGTTTACCGCCGTGGATTCCGAGCGCTATCGGCTCACGGTGGCCGACAACGGAATTGGCCTCACCGCCGCTCAGGCTGAGGGGCCCAGCCAATCGTTGGGTATGCGACTGGTGCGCATCCTCACGGAACAACTCTCGGGGGTCATGCGGTTCTCCGGTCAGGGGGGCGCGCAGTTCGTCGTGGAGTGGCCGCGCCCGGAGTGAGGGGGGCGCGCAGTTTGTCGTGGAGTGGCCGCGGGTGGAGTGAGCGGGTGCGCAGGTCGTCGCGCCTGGAGTGATCCGGCTACCGGTCGCCGGCACCGCCGCGGAAGTCATGGCGGCTGCGGTAGTGGTGAGCATCGTAGTGGCGCCGCTTCTCCTCATACATCCGCGTGTCGGCGAGATGGATTAGGTGCTGCACGAACGTTTCCGGCACAGGGGAGGAGCGTCGGGACAGATCGGTCGGCTCCGACAGTTCCGATAGGTCGGCGATGCCGTAACTGACCCACGGTCCGGGGCCCATTGCCTGCAATACTGTGGAAAAGCCGGCGGCCTCAGTGAGACGATGCATCATGCGATGCGCCTCCTCAGAAGCGGTGTCCGGGAGTATCATCATGAACTCGTCGCCCCCCATGCGGCAGACCTCGTCGGAGGCGCGTTTCACCTCACCCAGGAGACGGGCAACCTCTTGAATGAATCGATCTCCCATGGCGTGACCGCTGGTATCATTTACGCGCTTGAGTCCGTCCAAATCGATGAACGCCACCGCCAGGCTGCGGCCGGAGCGTAGAGCCACGGCGATCTGCTGCTCCAGCAGACGGAGACCGGTGGTGCGATTGAACAGTCCCGTGAGTCCGTCTTCAGCCGCCAGGCGCTGAAGCTGTTCCTGTGTTCGCTTGATCGTTACCAGATGCCCCGCCATGCGCGCAATGAGCGCGATCAGCTGGCAGTCCTCATCGGTGATGGGACGGGAGCTGAGAAGGTTGTCGGCGGACAGAGCGCCCACCGACACCGTGCCGTTCCACAGGGGAGCAACCACCAGGTCGCCCGTTCCCACTACTTCCTGACGAGCGTTGTAGTTGGCGGAAGCGATCAGCCGCCGATACTGGACACGGCGCTGAAAGAACCCTTCGTCGTAAATGTCGGGGTTGAATGGGATCCGCTGAGCCCGCTCATCCCGAAGGTTCCCTGATTCGTCGATCCCGAAACTTCCCCGAAACCACCCGGGATCCTGCTCATCAAGGAACCACAGCCCCATGCGGTCGACTCCAACGTAGTGTCGACCGCGATCAACCAACGTTCGGCATAGCTCATCAATTGATCCGGCAGAGGCCAGCTCAAAGTGAAACTCGTGGAGTTGTTCCAGTCGGTGGACCAGCGCGTCTGGTGTGTGTGGGGTGTTTTCGGTTGCCACGTGCGATCACTCCATCTGTAGTGTAGTACAGTCCCGACGGCACGACAAACCGCGAGGCACGACAAACCGCGCGGTAGGGCAAACCGCGCGGCACGCTAAGCCTGCCGCAGGCCAGACCTGCAGTTCGGCCTGATCGGTTGCTCACCCCTTGACATAGTAAGTGTAAATCTTTATATATAAGTTGTTATACATAACAGGAGAACGATATGAAACGAATCCTCATAATTGGTGGCGTAGCCGCCGGGGCTACCGCAGCGGCCCGCGCGCGCCGCCTGGACAACGACGCCCACATTACTATTCTTGAAACAGGGGCCGATGTCTCCTTTGCCAACTGCGGTCTACCATACTATCTCGGCGGGGACATCGAGTACCGGTCCTCCCTCATTCTGGCGAGTCCGGAAACGTTTCGGGACCAGTACCAGATCGACGTTCACACTAATACCGAAGCGCTGTCCCTTGACCGGGAGGCTCAGCAGGTGCACACCCGCAACTCCCGCACGGGAGAAGAGCAGATCTTCTCCTATGACTCGCTGATCCTGGCACAGGGGGGCAAACCCCTAGTTCCGCCGATTCCCGGGGTTGAGAAGGATCACGTGTACCAACTGTGGACGCTGGACGACATGGACCGGATCGACAGCGCCCTGAGCGACCGTGAACCAAAGTCCGCCGTGGTTGTGGGCGGTGGTTTTATCGGCCTGGAAATGGTGGAAGCGTTGGCAAAGCGCGGACTCAACGTGAGCCTGGTGGAAATGGCGCCCCACGTCATGCCCAACATGGAGCCGGAGTTTGCCGGCTTTCTCACCAAGGAACTGCAGGACTACGGGGTAGGTCTGCATCTCGGAGCATCTCTCTCGTCGGTGGAAGACGATCACGTGCACCTCAGCGACGGCACTTCCGTGGACGCGGATTTCGTGCTGCTGTCGGTGGGCGTACGTCCCACGCTGACGCTCGCGAAAGAGGCGGGGTTAGAGATGGGTACCGCCGGCGGTCTGAAA
>JAWOCO010000082.1:0-3352 GCA_046483765.1 Alkalispirochaeta sp.
CAGCGCCACGCCATGACGCCGGCGGTGAGATTCCCAAAGTTGCCGCTGGGCACGGAAAAGACGATCTCGTCGGCCACCTCATCTTTCAGCTGCGCGAAGGCGTACATGTAGTAAAAGCTCTGCGGTATGAGCCGCCCCACGTTGATGCTGTTTGCCGAGGTCAGGTTGAGCCGGGTGGTGAGTTCTTCGTCGACAAACGCCTCTTTCACCATGCGTTGACAGTCATCGAAGGCACCCTGCACTTCCAGGGCGAGCACGTTGCCTCCCAGGGTGGTGAGCTGCTGCTCCTGTAGCGGACTCACCCGGCCGGAGGGGTAGAGAATCACCACATCGATGTTCTCCCGGCCGTAGAAGGCGTGGGCCACCGCACTGCCGGTATCGCCGCTGGTGGCGGTGAGAATCACCGCCCGCTCGCCGCGCGACTTCAGATCCTCCTCCATGGCGGCCGCCAGAAAGCTCGCACCGAAGTCCTTGAAGGCACAGGAGGGGCCGTGGAACAGTTCCAGCAGCACCACTCCCGGTTCCAGCTGCTTGAGCTTCGGCTCAAAGGGAAACGCCTTGAGCGCCAGCTCCCGCGCACCGGCGGCGTCGTAGGACTCGGGAAACAGGCCTTGGATCAACGCTCCGGCCAGATCAACGAAGGACATATCGGCACCCAGACTACGAATCAGGGACCGGAGATCGGGGTCTTCCGCAGGGCGATAGAGCCCTCCGTCCGGAGCGAGGCCGCGGAACATCGCCTCGCCAAAACTGACTTCATGCTGCTCGGTGGTATCTCGAGTACTGATAAATCTCATACGCTCCCCTGGGGCAGAAAGAAGGCGCGGTGCACCACGTTCAAGGTATGCTGCCGGTCAGTGCGATCGATAATGAAAGAAATGTTCATTTCACTGGACCCCTGGGCGATCGCCAGGACGTTAATCCCGCTATCTCCCAGTGCGCTGAAGAGGCGTCCAGAGATTCCCGGCCGTCCGCGCATATTCCCTCCGATCACCGCCACGATTTCCAGGCCGGAGCGTTCTTCAAACTGGTCGATTCTCCGCTGATCCAACTCCTCCCGGAGCTCTTCTCTCAGGAAGCGTCCGGCGCGCTCCAGCTCTGATTCGCGAATGCAGATACAGATACTGTGCTCACTAGAGGCCTGGGAAATCATGATAATGTTGACCCCCGCCTTGGCCAGGGCCCCGAAGACGCGGGAAGCCATGCCGGGAATGCCCAGCATTCCCCCACCCTCCACGTTGATCAGCGCCACGTGTCCAATGGACGCAATGCCGGTGATGTCCCGCTCATGGTGCACCGGGTGGCCGCTGATGCGCGTACCCACCACACCGGGGTTCAGGGTGTTCTTGATCCACAGCGGGATGTCGCGCTCCACCGCGGGGAGCATCGTGTAGGGATGGATCACCTCCGCCCCGAAGTAGGACAACTCCATTGCTTCCTGCAGACTGATCTCAGGGATCACAAACGCATCTTCCACAAACCGCGGATCCGCGCTCATGACTCCATCCACATCGGTCCAGATCTCCACCGACTCCGCGGAAATTGCCGCCCCGATCAGGGAGGCGGTGTAGTCCGATCCGTTGCGTCCCAGGGTAGTGGTAAATCCGTCTTCCGAGGAGGCGATAAACCCGGTGATCACCGGAATCCCGGCGCACCGGTGCAGTCGCGCCGCTGCGCGCTGGTAGGTTTCGGCGTACTCCACCACCGCACCGCCGTGGTTGGTGTCGGTGAGCACGATCTCCCGGGCGTCAACAAACTCGGCGGGCATCCCCTCTTGGGTCAGAAACGCCGCCACCACCGTACAGTTAATACGTTCCCCAAAGCTCAGCACCAGGTCCATGGTACGATCCGAACACTCCCGGATCAGCTCCACGCCGTGCAGCACATCACCCAATTCGTCGATCATTGCCATGACGGTGTCGGTCACCGCCGCTCCCGCCGATTCCGGGATCAGATCTGAAAGTGTGTCCCGATGACGGCGACGCAATTCTTCCAGGGCGTCACGATAGCCCAGGTCGCCGAGTTCAGCGCTGCGGGCGGCGGATATGAGACTGTCAGTCACACCTTTCATCGCCGATAGCACCACGGCTACCGGTTCCTCCTCCATGGAGGTGCGCACGATCTCCGCCACTCCACGAATTCGATTCGCGTCAGCCAGCGAACTCCCACCGAATTTCATCACTTTCATGTTGCGCCCCACTGTAGCCAACCGATACCATAGCTGCAAGTATGCGCTTGTCCCTGCGCTCGTGCGCGTTCCGATGCGGAGTTATCACCTCATGTATGGCGGTGCTCATCGGATGTACGACGCCGGCTCCAATTCATGAGACCCACGGCGGCCCCTCTGCCGCACGGAGCCCGGCCCCCGCGGAGGCGCCTGCCTCGGATCAGCCGGGAGAAACTCCAGAGGAACGGAGGCCCGCGACGGAACTGCCGGGAAACGCCTCATTGTTTCTCAATGAAGGGCTGCGCCGTGATGTTGACCCGGTGATCGTGGGAGATACGGTGGCGGCAAGTTGGTTCTACCCGCTGGACCGGGCGCGTGCCGGCCAACAGGACGACAACGCGGACGCTGATAGGTCGGACACTACCGGGTCGCCCACCACCGGTTCGCCCCCCGCTGCGCCAGGAGCGATGGGACTGTACGCGACCCCCAAGTCACTGTATGTCGCCCATCGGTCTGCCGCGCCGCCGGAGAGCTCAGGAGAGGATACCACCCACCTCTCGCACCTGCTTCCCAATGGTGAACGTCTACAGGTGCGGGGATTTGAACCGGTACATCTGAAAGTGGGCTCCAGCCGACCCAACGGGTTCAGGCTCCGGTTTTCCGGTGAGGGCCGGGATGAAGAGATGTTCGTGCTGTGGACCGATCGCGCGGAGAATCCGCTGTATATCGTGCGGTTGCCGATCACCTCCGTGCGCCGAACTGCGTTGCGCGATCTCACCGGTGACGAAGTTCGGGAAATGGTGTATCTCTCGGTAGTCTTCAACGCCGGAGGAAACCGGGAGATCATCGCCGACGCCCTGGAGTGGGACTCCACGAAGTTTGTGCATATGGGCTCGGTGGCGCTGATTCAAGCGATCAATGAGCAGTTGACACTTCTGGAAGAGCGCCTGCGTACTGAGACGGACACCGCCTGGATCACCGCGGCAAACCGCGCCCTCCAGCCGATCGAGGAATCGAGCCCGGTGGAGCCGTTGCTCCCGGCAGTAGATGTGCGGGTGCCCCGAATCAGTGAGCTTTCCCTGGACCTGGGTCAGGGTGAATGGGAGTTTTCCCATGACATCGCCGTGGAGGGCAACCTCTATCGGCTGCGCATCCAGCTTGAAGCAAATCCGCTGGTGCAAGATC
>JAWOCO010000114.1:0-15954 GCA_046483765.1 Alkalispirochaeta sp.
GCCACGCCTTCTAAGAAGGCGTGGCCATGGCGGTCACGTCCTACGGTCAGCCGCCGCGCGGGGCTCGGCGAGGCAGAACACGCTACCTGCGCCGCCGGGTTTTGCAGCGCGGCCAGGTCCTCCGGTGGTGCCAGGCTCTCTCGGGCGGCAGGGCTCTCCGCCGCCGCCGGGTCCCGCGTTCCCCACTGCCACAAGTGCCGCACCTCCCCTTCCGCCACGGGGATCACCCAATAGCAGCGGGAATCCGCCCACACGCCCTCGAACGTTTCCTCGGTGGGGTCGTGGCTGATCCATACGTCGGAATCAGGAGCAGGAAGAGAGACTTCACACTCCGGCCGGGGACGACGGCGGATCGCGTAGCGGGTCATCTCGCCGGTGCCCAGTCCTTCCACCAGCCGCTCCAGGTCCAGCGTTTCCGGCCGGTCTCCGCATTCCTCCACCACCGTCTCCTGAAGCCGCGACAAATTGATCAGGGCGGGGTTGAGACCGCGCCGCGCAACGTGCAGTACCGCCTCTGCTGCCCGGCCAAAGGCGGGGCGCAGTGTGAGGTGGGATTGGGGCGGCGCACCCCACGCCCCCAGGGGAGCCAACGTCCCGCCCCCCACCACGTGCGCCGTAGCCTGCACCACCACCACCTCAGCTCCCTGGCGATGAAGTGGCAGTTTCGTGACAACCGGTTCCACCGCCGGCTGTGCCGGAAGGGTGTGCGAATTTACCTTATCTCCATCCCACCAGGAGATATGCCATACCACCGTCATCGGGGCGTACGCCACCGTCAGACCCGGGTACTCCACCGAAATATCTGCTGAGCCGCTTCCCGGGCGCATGGGATGCGTGGGATGTGCGCAGGAGCCTATCAGGCTGCCACAGCTCGCCACCAGTAGAAAAGAAGCCGCCCAGCTCCGTAGCGTTGCCATACTACTATCTACTGCTTCCGGAACCACGTTGCTTGTCGGAGGAGGGCCCTTTCCGTATCATGGGCCCATGGCCGGGTTTGAAAGCTTTGAGGCAGAGCTCGAATCGCGACTGGAAGCTCGACGCACGGAGGTCCAGGACCACGACCTGGACACGTTGAAACAGCAGTTTCGCCAGATGCAGTCGAGTTTTGAGGCGCTTCACAATCTGCTCAAGAAAAAGGGTCTGATCAAGGAAGACCCCTACAACTACGAAGAGCGTATCTCTGAGCTGGACATACCCTCGGATGCGCCCTACCTCGACAGTGAGCGCGATACGCAACTCAGTATCCGCCTGGGCAAGTACGAAAGCCGGCTGGCGTTTCTTACCGATTACTTCGATTGTTCTTTGGACAATCTTACCCTGCGGCAGATCAAGCAGGTAGTGAAATTTTTGCGATACATCAACTGGTCCAACCTCTCGGATACCGCCACTCAACCGACTACTCGCGGGCTGGGAGAGCAAGTGGTCAAGGTGAAGCGAGGCAGTGACACCCTCTCCGCTAACATCGTCACTGACGCCCAGGACCAGCTGAGCCGCGCATCACGCCAGGCGCTATCGATCTTGAAACGCGTAACGCAACTGCAACGCGAACAGTACAAGCTCGATCTCAGGCGTACCGTGCTGACCGACGCCAAGGTGCCGGAAGCGCCCCCGGAGGACCAGCGAGAGAAAGCGTTACAGGTAGTCAAATCGGTGTTTCCCAAGCACATGCCTGGTCAACCGTTTGCCCGGGACCTGGTGCTGGAGATCTTTGCGGAAAACGACCCTAACGGAGGCGAGGCGATTCGCCGAACGCTATTGGACGATCTGGGGGCCTCCAGCGCTCCCGTGGAGACCAAGAAACGGCAGGACGATCTCAAGCAGATGCTGCTGGAATCGGCTCGAACCCTGGCGGCCTCCAGCCGTCCCCTGGAAGAGGCGGTGCGCAAACTCGGAGATAACGTATTGGTCTTGGAGAGCCGCAAGCTTTCCTTTGGAGAGATGCTCAAGCAGATCTGGGCCCGCATGCGCGGCAAAGACTCACAGGAGCGGATATTCACGATCGACTATGTGGATAAAGCCACCGGCGCTCACAAATCAGAGGACCTCAATTTCGACACCTTCCTCGGGGCGATGCGACGACGCTCCCGCGTGTACAGTGGGCTCATGGCACGCTCGGGCTCCGCCTGGACAAAGCTGGAGAACTCCGATGAAGACACGCTGCTCCAGTTTGTCACCAAGGATGCCCAGGAACTGCTGGAGGTGGTCCGGCGGCTGGAAGGGCTGGAAACCTACTTCAAGACGGAAGTGAGCCGCGATCAGCGGAACCAGCTCAGATCAATCACCACCGAAATTACCGCCATCAATGACCACCTGAGCCGCGGTCGCAAAAAGGCGCGGGAATATGTGGCCAAGATGGAGGAGCGCGCCCAGCTGAGAAAGTTGGGCATCACCGACACGTGACCCCCGCAGCCTGCCGCGTGATCCCCGCCACGTGCCCCCGCCGCATGCAGCGCACCCCCTGACGCCTCCCGCGTCGGCAACGACTACGCTACGAGCGGTCGAACCTCCGCGAGCTGCGGAACATACCCAGCAGATGCAGGTCCCGTGCCGCTGCTTCCAGCTCTGAATAGGCGAGCTGGAAATCGTCGCGGCTTTCCGGTAGTTCCACATCCAAATAGAACATGTAGCGCCACGGCTCTCCCAGGATGGGGCGGGACTCGAGCTTCTTCAGGTTGATCTTCCGGTCTGCCAGGACGCGCATACACTCATAGAGCGCCCCCGGCGTGTCCGGCGTGGAAAAGACGAGAGTTGCCATATCGGGATCGCGAGCTTCGGCGCGCTCCTCCCGCGTGAGAATCGCGAACCGGGTATAGTTGCGTGCATTGGTCTCAATGCTCTCCCGAAGGACTTTCATACCGTAATAGTCGGCGGTCCGGGCATGCGCGATCGCCGCAATACTATCGTCATTTCCGTCGCGAACCTGGGCCACGGCACCGGCGGTGTCGTAAAAGGGAACCACGTTCCATTCCGGATGGCGATTGAGAAAGTCGCGACACTGCTCGATGCCCGGCGTCTGGGACATCACCGTTTTCACCGAATCCAGGGTTGCGCTCTGCGTACCTATCAGGCTGTGCTGGATCCGGATATGCGTTTCCCCCACGATTCTGATATCCGGGTACTGGAGGAGCAGGTCGTAGTTCTCGTGAATGGAGCCCATGAGGGAGTTCTCCAAAGGAACTACGCCAAAGGCGACTTCATCCTTGAGGACCGCTTCAAAGACGTCCCGGAAGTGTTCCGTGCTGATCGGCTCCACTTCGCGGCCCACCTGATCAAAATAGCGCAACAGGGCAATTTCGCTGTAGGCACCGCGCGCACCCTGGAACGCCACCCGAAGGTTTCCGGTTTCATCGCCGGCTGCGGATTCCCCTGCGGGAGAACTCCGACCGGGGGTGATCCGAGCGCGGTGAGGAAGCCGCGCCACTTCTCGGCCCACTACCGGCGACAGCGCTTCCATGTCCCGCATGAGCTTTTCGAACTGCTCCGGATACAGACTCTGGGGACCATCGGACAGCGCATGGTCGGGGTCGGGGTGGACTTCGACAATCAGCCCGTCCGCTCCAGCGGCGATCGCCGCGAGCCCCACCGGCTGCACCTTCTCTCGAATGCCGGTGGCATGACTGGGATCAACCAACACCGGAAGGTGACTCAACTTCTTTACCACCGGAATCGAGGAAATATCTAAGCTATTGCGCGTGTACGTCTCAAAGGTACGGATGCCTCGCTCACAGAGAATGACATCTTCCGCACCGTGGGCAAGCAGGTATTCCGCCGCCATGAGCCACTCTTCAATCGTGGCCGAGAGTCCTCGCTTCAACATGACCGGCATCGACTCGGCGCCAACCATCTTCAACAACTCGAAATTCTGCATGTTCCGAGCGCCGATCTGGAACACGTCAACGTATTCCCGCATCAGTTCTACCTGAAGGGGGGATACGATCTCCGAGATAACCGGCATGCCGTAGCGTTCACCAGCTTCTTTGAGATACCCAAGCCCCTCTTCTCCGAGTCCCTGGAAGGAATACGGGGAGGTGCGCGGCTTGTAGGCGCCACCCCGGAGCATGACGCCTCCGGAGGAGGCCACGATCTCGGCGGTTTCCATGATCTGATCCCGGCTTTCGATCGCGCAGGGACCGGCGATCATCACCAGTCGATTGCCACCAACCTTTACCGGCCCCACGGAAAACACGGAGTCCTCATGCTTGAGCTCTCGAGAGGCCAGTTTGTAGGGCTTGGAGATCGGCACAACCTTGGCCACGCCGGGACGCATCTCAACCTCACGGAGGTCGATCTGGGTGCTCCCTACGGCCCCGAAAATCGTTTCGCTTTCACCGGCAACTTCGCGGATCTTAAACCCGCGGCTTTCGAGAAACTCCCGGAGCGCCTGTTTGTCCTGCTCCCGGATTCCCTGTTCAAGTACGACAACCATAAGGCGCTACTGTATCATCCGCGGGTATTACAGGGGAACTCTCATTACGTGCTACGGGAGGGGAACTCTCTCAGGATGTAGGTGCGAAAGCGACGTTCCAGCTGCGCCCGGAACTCTCCGATCCGATCGACATAGATCAACGTTGACTGCGGAGTCCGCCCCGCCCGCACCCGCGTGAGACCGGCGTTGTAGCACGCCACCGCCTGCATATCCGAGGAGGTGTGCTCCATGCACCACGTCAGGAACTGCGTACCGTGCTGCGCGTTGACATCGGGATGAAAGAAGTCCTCCTCGGAGAGGTCACGAAAGGTGCGGGAGTTCAACTGAAAGAGCCCTCGATCGATTGAGGTTGCGTTGTGGTTAACGGCTACGGGGGAGTAGCGGCTCTCCACCCACACCAACGAGAACACCAAAGACAGGGAAAGGTTCTCCCGGTTCGCGTAGTAGAGAATCGGAAGGGCTATCTCTTCGGAGCCGGTGAGCTCGACAAAGAAATCCACCACCGCCTGGTGGGTGACATCCTCCCGATAGAGCGCCAGTAGGGGCTGATCACTCTCAAGGAGATTCATGACATTGGCGTAATCTTTGGGACTCAGCGGACCGATGCTCTCAGTGTCCCAGGAAAAGTTAAAATGCATCGGGATTTGGTCATCTCCAGAAGCCCCTTCACCGGCAGTGGTACTACACCCCAGGACCGCGGCGATCGCGGCCAAGAGAAGAAATCGGTTGGTCATGGTTCGTATTGCCTCTCACGTGCGTGTGTTTTCACGACCACCCCATGCCCGTTTACGTTGGCGATGACGCATATGCCGTCTTCCGCCCGTAGTTCGTGCACGAAACTGGTGACACCCTCGCAACCGGAAAAGCCGTAGTCGTCAAATACAATGATCCCTCCAGGAGGGATACGAGGTAACACCCATTCAAAAACACCCCGCGCCGATCGATATACATCGACATCGATATGGCACAAGGCGATAGTTTCATTGGACACATGGTGGGCCGTCTCGTCCGGAAATACCCCGGAGAGCAGCCTAAAATTCTGCAGGTGCAGACTATGAAGAAATGCGGAAACTGTGTCAAGGTCGGTGTCGGCGTGTTCCCCGCCGCGATAGTAGGGATCACGGGATCCCGCCTTTGCCACGCCGGCAAAGGTATCGGCAATGATTAACGGCCGGTCTCCGCGGAGTTCTCGTGATCGTAGCCCCATGAGCGCGGCACTGCCACCGCGCCACGTCCCCACCTCGAGGATTGCTCCGGGCACTTTGAGCGCTTGTTGCGTCAACTCCCACAACTCGTAAAGTCGCGCTTGATCGAGCATCGTATAGTCCCGAACCCGTGTCCAGGCTGTGAGGAAGCTGGTATCACCATGCCAGGGCCGGTAATCCGCCGTGAGCGGGGTGTGTCCGTAGCCCGGGGGATATACGCGCACCTCCGGTTTCTGTCGCGCCATAGGTAGAGGATACTACGGGAGCCCCCGTACCGGCTATCTGTCTATCTCCGGCGCACTTCCAGGTCGGAAAACTCTCCCCGCCCCAATGCGCGCAGCGCCAGTTCCAACCCGGCACCCTGCGGAAGGTGTATGCGATAGCGAAACTGTTCCACCCCGTCCACTGCCACGGTGAGCATTCCGGCGCCGGGATCCATGAGCACTTCCAACGCAGTCGTTTCACTGAGATCGGAGTCCAACGCGCTCTGGGCCACGCGGTTCATGGTGACATCATCATAGGAGATGTAGACCTCGAGAAAGGTCGTCTCACGTCCGTAGACCTGGACGTCTCGTGTGAGCCACACCAGTAGGCTACGTCCGTGACCGTACCCCGCAGGGAGCTCCACGTCGGTCACGGATAGATGCAATCCGACTCCTGCCCAACCATCACCTGAGGCCCGGGTTAACATGCGGTATAGCCGGGGCCGACTGTCCTGCCGGTAGGGAAGCAGGAGCTTCGCAAACCGAGCGTCCGCATCGGTCTGGGTAACGCGGCGGCCATCAGACGCGTGCCACTCTCCGGTACCCGAAACAGCACTCCCGGCGCTGAGATCCAGGGTTTCAACCGAGGACATCTGCGCCCGGGCGCGCGCCAGGGACAAGGTGGGGGCTACATCATCAACCGATGCTCCACCCGATGCTCCCGTCACTCGATTCATGAGCACGGAGACCGCCTCGCTCCCGGCTTCTACGGCAGCGTCCACACGCTGGGTGAGCGCGTCTAGGTGTGCTTCTATTCGATCCATCCGCTGGGCGCCCTGTGCCGCATACTCCTCCAGCCGCTGGGCGCCCTGCCTCGCATACTCGTCCAACCGCTGAAGCACAACGTCCTGGTCGGCGGAGACCGGTGGGGGTGGCGGTGATGCGGCGGGCGCGTCCTCACGCGGTTCGGCCGCCGGCGAGTCCCCGCTTGGATCTGCCGCCGGTTCCTCCGCAGGCTCTCCGTCCCCGCGTGATTCTGCCGCCCGCTCCCCGGGAGACTCAGTGAGTCCGTAAGAATCGGCCACTTGGGCGATCAGGCGGTGTTGGGAGGCGTCAGGCGGAGAGGTAGCGCTGAACTCGTACGCTCGAACCTGCTCAAAAGAGGAATCGAAGGCTACCGTGCCGGAGTAGAACTCACCGTCAAGGTATACGTTGTCAATGCGTAACTCATCTGCGGCCGGTGTCGACAATTCCACCAGATCCAGATACACATCGGCAGGAAGTGCTCGCCGGTCCGCCGGCTCCACGGAGGTCACGCGCCAGCGTCCCTCGGTATCGGAGGAGAGGTACACCGCATACTGCTGACCGCCGATCGTCACACCGTCGAGAAACAGCATGTCCGGACCAGCCACGTGGATCCGTGTATCTGCGGTGAGTTCCGGTAAAACCTTCTCTTGTCCTGATGCTCCGTAGCTGGGAACGACCAAAATTGCCACCAAGATCAATACCCTAAGCGCCGTTCGCACGTCCTGACGATACATATGCATACTCCCCCATTATAGTATCGGTATGTTCTTGTCATTTCTTGACTATCCGGGGCAGAATTCTTCTTAAGTATGGATCATTTTGGACTGGGCACATGGTTTTTGGACGGTAGCGCGTGGCCTGCGGTCGGTGCCGGACCGGCAAAGGCGATATTAAACCACGCCTTTGACCGGGGAGTTCGCCACTTCGATACGGCTGAGTCGTATGGCAACGGCCGCGCGGAACAACTCCTCGGCCAGGCACTACGAACGCACCTGCGCGGACACCGGGACCGCATCCATGTGGCCACCAAATCGGTGGTGCGCCCTCCCGATTCCCTCCGCTCGCACCTGGAACGATCGCTGCGTCGCATGGGGCTCGAGTACGTGGATACCTACTACATCCATTGGCCGCGGCATGGTATCGATCTGGCCGGAGCGGTGGAGGAACTCTCGCGACAGCGGGAGCGGGGCCTCCTCACGCGGATCGGGCTCTGCAATGTCACCCGCCGGGAGGTAGAGATGGCGCAACGGGCGGCACCGGTGGATACGGTACAGTTTGGGTACAACCTGATCTGGCGAATGCCGGAATCACAGCGGCTCACGACGCTTACTCAGCATCGCGTCGCCTACAGCGTGCTGGCACAGGGCCTGTTGGCACGGCCCTTTCCCTACGAGCTGCAGTGGGATCCCGCGGATCACCGTCGCACAACGCCGTTGTTTCAGGCTCCTCTCTGGCACGCAGTGCACGACTTTCAGCAGGAGTTTGTGAACGTCTGCTGGGAGGCAGGGTTTGCGCCGGCAGCCGTAGCCGTTCTGTGGGCTCTCAATCGAGTTGACGCGGCGTTGGCGGGGGCCCGCTCGATCGAGCAGCTCGATCGTCTGATTAACGGTTTAACGGCGGCGCGCGCGCGCCCCGGCGATCTGGCACATCTGTTACAGAGGGTAACCGATTCCTCCACTGAACTCCAAAGAGCGATTCCGAAGTTGCCAAATATGTTCGGATATGTGCCTACTCCTTGCCGGAGCTGCTGATTCTCGGTATATCCAAGGTATGGTACGTCATTTTTTTAACGGTAGCGTGGGTTTGGTGCTACTCGCCCTCGTGGCAGGTGTCCTTCCAGCGCAAGAATCCTCTCAGTCCCGGGAGTTCGTCGTTTCCTTTCCCCAAGGCAACGCGCAGCTCAACCCGATCTACAGCTTCACCTCTAGCGA
The DNA here is from genome assembly GCA_046483765.1 of Alkalispirochaeta sp. GTDB lineage: Bacteria > Spirochaetota > Spirochaetia > DSM-27196 > Alkalispirochaetaceae > Alkalispirochaeta. The sequence continues at coordinate 8,573 of JAWOCO010000114.1, forward strand.
GGCGCAGATTTACAGCGGTCTCTACGAGGGGCTGGTAAGCTATCATCCGCGCACGATGGAACCGGAGGCGGCGGTGGCTGAGCGGTGGGACGTAAGTGAGGATCGTCAGGAGTACACCTTCCATCTACGCGAGGACGCCCGCTACTGGAACGGCGATGCCGTCACCGCGGAGCATTTCCGCGACACCTGGCTAAAACTGATAGATCCCGAGGTGGATGCCGCCTACAATTTCCTGTTCGACATCATCGAGGGGGTGCGTGAGTACCGTACCGGTGATATGGAAGACCCCAAGGAGGTGGGCATTACCGCCGTGGATGAGGGCACGCTCCAGGTGAACTTGCGACGCCCGGCCACCCATTTTTTGCGGATCTTGAGTCACCACGCCTTTGTGCCGGTACATCCCTCGATCCGGGACCAGCGAGACTGGTCGGAACTCGAGGAGATCCTGGGCAATGGACCGTACCAACTGGTGGAGCGAAGTGAAGACGAACTGGTGATGGAGCGAAACACCCAGTACTGGGACGTGGAGGAGGTGGCCGTTCAACGCCTACGCGTGATCTTCACCGATGACGATACCGTCACGGACCGGTTCAATCGCGGTGAGATAGATTGGGTCACCTCGGGGATGAACCTGTCCGAGGTTCAGTTTCCGGAGAACATCGTAGTCAATCCGCTGTTTGCCACTACGTATTACTTCTTGCGCGCCGACCTCGAGCCGTTCTCCGACGACCGAGTCCGCCGCGCGCTGGCGCTGCTGCTCCCATGGGATCAGATCCGTGATCCGGAGATCCAGTTTATTCCCACCGATACTCTTGTACCGGAAATACCGTACTATCCCGACGTCCGGGGAATTCGGGAACGCAACGAGGAGGAAGCTTTAGAACTCCTACAGGAAGCGGGATATCGCCAGGGTATTCGACTGCCCACGATCACCGTGCACATCCCAGAGGGACAGGAATCAATGCGCGTAGCGGAACTCATGGAAGATGCCTGGGAGGGTGCGCTGGAGGTAAGTGTAGAGATTCGCGTGACACCCTATCCGGAGTACTTTGAAACGATGGGGGACGGGGAGTTCACCGTAGGCACCGTAAGCTGGATTGGCGATTTTGCTGATCCCCTGACCTTTCTGCAGATGTGGATTAGTGATAGCAATGTAAACGACGCCGGCTTTAGTAGCACCGAATACGACGACCTGTTGGATGACTCGATGCTCCAGCGCGGCACGGAACGCTATGAGATTCTCGGCCAGGCGGAGGAACTGCTACTTCACTCGGGAACTGTCCTGCCGGTAAGCCACTCTCCCTCGATTAACCTGATCGACTTAGAGGCGGTGGAGGGATGGTTCCCCAATCCCTTGGACGTACATCCCTTTCGCTACCTCCGTTTCACTGATCGGGACCCGGCTCCGGGAGTCATTAACTACCGGCCCTGACCGTCCCCTCGCAGCGGGGGTGCTCCCAGACGAGACCGGGGCACCTACGGTCACGGACGCGGCGCCGACCGACAGGACCGGGACGCTCTTTGACCGAGACCCCGAATCTTGGGTATACTGTGAGGAATGAGCAATAGTGCCAAGGGAAAATCCACGACGTTCCAACAGGATCAGCAAGTGGTCTATCCGCTGCAGGGCGTCGGACAGATCCAGGAAATTGTAGAGATCGACTTCAAGGGTGAAAAGACCCTGTATTATGTGATTTATCTACCGGTCTCCGACATGACTGTCAAGATTCCGGTAGATCGCGCTGAAGAGCACGGAATTCGTGCAATCGTTCCCAAGAAGGAAGCGGAAAAAGCGCTTGACCTGTTTTCTCAGGAGTTTGAGCCGGTTCCCGCGGACTGGAAGATGCGCTACCAAATGAACCTGGATCTCCTGAAAAAGGGTTCTATCATGGACATCGCTTCGGTGGTGCGCACCCTGTATACTCGCAAGAAAGTGAAAGAGCTTCCCATTATGGAGCGCAAGCTGTACGACAGTGCGTTGCAGTTGCTCGTGGACGAGGTTTCCTTTTCTCTCGATGTTTCCAAGAAGGAAGTGGAAGAGCTCGTCTTTCAGAAGCTTGAGGTAGATACCGGGACCGATGACGCCGATGGCGGTGACATTCTGCCCGATGATGACGACCTGGAAGGTGACGAAGACGACTCCTGAATCGGTCACTCAGTGGGATCGGCTGTTTCACCGTATTGCGCAAGCGATTGGTGCAGATTTTCAGGCCGGCGTAAATCAGATCCTCCCGGAAGGGGAAGATGCTGACGCGCCGTTCCACGTACTTGTTTCCACCTTGATCAGTCTCCGAACGCGTGATGAAGTCACCATTCCCGCCAGCCGTCGGCTGTTAACAGAAGCACCGGACGCGCCTTCACTGGCTGAGCTTTCCGAGGCGCGCATCCAGGAACTGATCTACCCCGCCGGCTTTTACAAGAATAAAGCGAAGAACCTGAAAGAGATCGGGAGAATACTCGCCACGGAAGAGGGAGGTGCGGTGCCAAATACCCGCGAGCGCCTCACGGCTCTTCCGGGAGTAGGACCCAAAACCGCGAACCTTGTGTTGGGACTCGGGTTTGGCATCGACGCCATATGTGTCGACACGCATGTCCACCGGATTCCGAACCGTCTTGGGTGGATCTCCACGAAAACTCCTGAAGAGTCTGAGACCGCCCTGATGCGGATCCTGCCAGAGAAATTCTGGATTTCGATTAACCAACTCCTGGTGGGATTCGGCCAACAGATCTGCACTCCCGTGAGCCCGCGGTGCGGCGCCTGTCCGCTGGCCGGCGAATGCCCCCAAATCGGCGTTACCCACCACCGATAAAAAAGCCCGCACGTTGCCGTGCGGGCTCAGTATCATCGCTTTAGCATCAGTTCTTTACTGGACCCTACTGCTCTTCTTTGATTAACAGCGTCTTCGGGTCGAGCTGCAAGTGCAGATCCTCTTCCCGGTACTCATCATGATCTTTAACCAGCCGTAACTTCAGGTGATCCTTCTCCGGCGCTAACGTGATGAGAACGGTGATCTGATCCTCGAAGCGCTGTAGCGAAGCCGGAATGCCGTGTTCGTTCAAGGTGGGATCATCGCGATGAATGGAAGCGGTAAACCACACGGTGAGGCCGTGCTCAGTGGCAAACTCGCGAATCGCCACGAGGGTTTCTACGTCACCTTTTTCAAAACTGTATCCGTCAACCACGATCACATCGGCCTTGAAGTTACCATCGTCCACCAGGGCGCGGATGCTACGCAGGAGTTGCTCCCGTGTGACCCCATCCTGGCTGAAGTTCATGACCACCCGATTCTTGATCAGCTGATCGTGCACGTCCATGGCGTTTTCCAGGTGCCGCTTCTTGGCGATTTCCCCGAAGATATCCTCATACCAACTGATGATATGATCGGTACGCCCTGAAAACGAAACGTGGACCACGTGTTTTTCCTGAAAGAGCTGATCCGTGGCGATATGCACCAGACACGCAGTCTTTCCGGTGCCTTTCCGTGCCGCAATAACCCCGACGTTACCTACGCCGACGCCCCCGTGAATCGATTGTTCCAACAGCCGCAGGGGACTGCGCTTAATGAGTTCTTCTTTGACCATAGGGCGCCTCCTTATTTGTTACCTTCCTGCTTGGCTTTGAGGTACTTCTGGCGAAGCTCCTCTGCAATACTCTGCGGCACTTTTCCGTACTTCGCAAATTCCATCGAGTATTCCGCCTTGCCCTGTGTGAGCGAGCGCAATACAGTGGAGAAACCAAACATTTCAGCCAGCGGGACTTCCGCTTCTACGATACTGAAGAGCCCGTCTTCATTCGATGCCACGATCAGTCCCCGGCGCTGGTTTAGCACGCCAAAGATATTTCCTTGATACTCAGTGGGGCCCTCGACTACAACCTTCATGATCGGTTCCAGAGCGATGGGCTTCGCCTTTTCGTAGACGCTGCGAAACGCCGCCAGGGCGGCGGTCTGAAACGCCTGATCCGATGAGTCCACCGGGTGAGTAGCGCCGTCGTTGACCACCGCTTTTACATTGATGATGGGATAGCCGATGAAGGTACCGCGATCGAGGGCGCTCTTGAACCCTTTGTCCACCGACGGAATGTACTCCTGCGGGATCACACCACCCTTGATCTGATTCACGAATTCGTAGTTGTCTTCTTCGCTCGGCTCAATATATCCCGCAACTCGACCAAACTGTCCACTACCACCGGTCTGCTTCTTGTGAGTGTAGTCGAACTCGGCACGCTGGCTGATCGCCTCGCGATACGCCACCTGGGGCATTCCCGTTTCCACCTCCGCCTTATACTCGCGCTTCATGCGCTCTACGTATACGTCGAGGTGCAGCTCACCCATGCCTTGAATAATCGTTTCGTTGCTCTCCTCGTCCACATAGGAGCGAAACGTGGGATCTTCCTTCACGAAACGGCCGATCGCCTTACCCATGCGGTCGGCGGCGGCTTTATCCTTCGGTTTGATGGACAGCGAGATCACCGGCTGCGGCACAAACATGGAGGTCATGGACACGTTCATATCGGGATGGCAGAACGTATCACCGGAGGCACAATCGATTCCAAAGAGTGCCACAATATCGCCACTGCCGGCCTCGTTGATGTCTTCCATGTGATTGGCGTGCATCCGCACCAGCCGGCCCACTTTAAACTTCTTGCGGGTCCGCACATTGAAGAGCTCGGTCCCCTTCTTCACCATTCCCTGGTAGATGCGAATGTAGGTGAGCTGCCCGTACTGGCCATCTTCAAGCTTAAACGCCAGCGAGATGGCGGGCTTCTCATCGTCCGATACGGTGATGAACTCTTCCTCGTTCTTGTTGAGGTCCAGCGCTTTGTTGGTAATATCCAGGGGCGACGGCAAGTACTTGACTACCGCATTCAGGAGCGTCTGGACGCCCTTGTTTTTATAGGCGCTTCCCACATACACGGGACACAGCTCGTTGGCGATGACCGCCTTCCGAATGGCGGTATCGATCTGCTCAGTAGTGGCGGTACCTTCCAAGGCTGCCTCCATGAGCTCTTCATCGAACATCGACGCCGCATCGAGGAGTTTCTCCCGGTGCTCTTCCGCCTGCGCTTTGAGGTCTGCCGGGATTTCATCCTCGCGGATCACCTCACCGTACTCACCCTCAAAATAATTGGCCTTCATCGTCACCAGATCGATCATTCCCACGTGCTTGTCTTCAAGACCGATGGGAAGCTGCGCCATGACCGCGTTTAGTCCCAGCTTGTCCTCAAGCTGCTGACGGACTTTTAGCGGATCGGCACCGGCCCGGTCACATTTGTTGACGAACGCCAGCCGCGGCACTTCATAGCGCTTCAACTGCCGGTCAACGGTGATTGACTGTGATTGCACTCCCGCCACGGAGTCGAGTATCAGAATCGCTCCGTCCAGGACGCGGAGCGCCCGTTCCACCTCGATCGTAAAGTCGACGTGGCCGGGTGTATCGATGATATTGATGGGGTGGCCGTCCCATTCAACGTTGGTAGCGGCGGACTGGATCGTAATGCCCCGTTCCCGCTCGAGTTCCATAGAATCCATCGTGGCACCGACGCCGTCTTTGCCGCGAACTTCATGAATCGCATGAATCTTGTCGCTATAAAACAGTATCCGCTCGGTAAGCGTCGTCTTGCCACTGTCAATGTGCGCAGATATACCGATATTGCGCATGCTTGCCAGTTTGTCACTCATGAAAAATCTTCCTTAACAAGTTTATCTCTGCGTGTGTCGTGCAACTATATAGACGGCATTGATTTCCATCAATACCTGACTGCGAGTATGAAGATAGTGGCTGCCAGTAGCGGGTCTGATTACTCGTACTGGTTAAAGTACAATGCGTAGATCGCCTGGACGTGCTTATTATGCAACGGTTCAGCGTCCTCCGGCAAGTCCGCGTTCACGCGCTCCTGTACCTCATCCTGGGACAGGTCCGGGTCCGCAGCCCGGAGCTGCACCACTTGCAGGATCGTTTCCGGGGCCACGTCTCGCAGACTGCCGAAGAGCGTTCGGCTGGCGAGAACAATTGAACCGCGGCGAAGCGCCTCAAATTGCTCTTCCAGTTCCGCCTTTTCCGCCTGCACGGCGTCCAGCCGGGCCTCAAACTCATCCGCCATTTCCGCCATGAGCTGAACCTGCTGCTCAGCAAGCTCGGCGATCTGAGTCTCCACCCGCTGCACCGCCCGGTCACCCATATCCACTACGTCCTGAAGCGATTGTTCGCTGCGGGTTGCCAGTTCGTCGATCTGTGCCACGATTTCCTGGTCCCGGCGGTTCTGTTCGGCGTCGGCTTCCTCGCGCGCATCCACCCGCTCCCGAAGACTACCGATTTGCTGGGCCAAGAACTGCGGGTCCTGACTCTGAATATAGGAACCAGGATTCTCCACGGCGCGTTGAATCCTATCAAGGAACTGCTCTTCGGAGACAAACTGACCATTCATGCGGACGGCCAAGTTATCCACGAGTATCCGGAAGTCGAATCGTACCGCGTCGTCAAACTCAAACTGCATGCCCGACGGCAAGTACTCCTCGTAGTCTTCGCCGTCAATCGTGAACTCCGCGGGAATTACCACCGCGTCCGCCCGATCCGATTCAAAGACGTAGCGAAGGCGCTCGATCTCAAGCCCATCGATCTCGTGGATCACCTCGCGCATCGCCTCCAGCGCCTGCGCGTGCCTTTCCGTAAAGCGCCCCATGACACTGACGCTGAAGCGCCGTCCCTGGCTATCGCGAAGACGCCAGGACGGCACCCCGCCATCGGAATACTCTTCGAGGATCGTAAAGCCCTGATCTTCAAGGGAATCAGCTACTGCACTCCGACTCTGTGCCGGTGCGGTTGTGAGGCTCATCGTCAACAGGGCGACGGCGATCCCGTATACTATTCTCCGTTGCATCTCATTTCCCCCGCGTCTACTCTACGTCAATCAAGATTTGGTCAAACGCCCGCAGTTGCTTATCATCCGCCGTATCTACCAACCGAGCGGTTATGCGGCCATCTCGATCCTCAAACCTCACGGTGCCGATAAACTCGTCGTCTTGCCGAAACACGTACCCAATCGATCCAACCGATACGTTTCGGATGCGATTGATATACACCACGATGTTTTCCTCATTCCGGGGATCGATAATGTAACCGGTGTCCCCATTAACTCGGGCAAACTGGTCCAGAGCAAAGAGGAACTCCGAAATTCTCGTATCCTGCCGCGAGATCGTCGACTCTCGTTCTTCGATGACCTCGTCCCGACCGATCACCGTTTCCTGAAGGCCTTCCCGAATCTCCTCATACTGTGCCAGGAGATCCCGCATTCTCCGGTCGATCTGAGTAAGCGCAGCGGGAACAGAGTTCTCATAGGGCACCTGCTGGAGACGCCCGACCAGCTCCTGGACGCTGGTGTA
>JAWOCO010000120.1:0-2681 GCA_046483765.1 Alkalispirochaeta sp.
GGCGGAAGAGGGCACGCTGCTGGTGCCGGCGATTAACGTGAACGACAGCGTCACCAAGAGTAAGTTTGACAACCTCTACGGCTGCCGCGAAAGTCTGATAGACGGCATTAAGCGCGGCACCGACGTGATGATCGCTGGGAAAACCGCGGTGGTCTGCGGCTACGGCGATGTCGGTAAGGGAAGTGCCCAGAGTCTGCGCGGTCAGGGAGCGCGGGTGATTATCACCGAGATCGATCCGATCTGCGCCTTGCAAGCGTCCATGGAAGGCTTTGAAGTCAAAACCTTGGAGGATGCGCTCCCGGAAGCCGACATCTTCGTTACCGCCACCGGCAACAAGGACATTATCACCCTGGAGCACATGCGGCAGATGAAGAACCAGGCGATCGTGGCCAATATTGGTCACTTCGACAATGAGATTCAGGTGAGCCGCCTCAACGAAGCGGAAGATATTGAGCGGGATACGATTAAACCGCAGGTAGACAAGTACCGCTTCTCCGATGGTCGCGAGATCTACCTTCTCAGTGAGGGACGTCTGGTGAACCTGGGTAACGCCACCGGCCATCCCAGCTTCGTCATGAGTAACAGTTTTACCAACCAGACCTTGGCGCAGCTGGATCTGTGGGCTAACCGGGACACCTATGACGCCACGGTGCGCGTACTCAGCAAGCGTCTCGACGAAGAAGTAGCGCGGCTGCACCTGGAGAAGCTGGGAATCAAACTCAGTACTCTTACCCCGGAACAGGCAGCCTACATCAACGTCTCGGTGGATGGTCCCTTTAAGCCCGACACCTACCGGTACTGAGTCCGATCGTGGTGCAAGGAGAACAACAGATGAACGACCGTACATACCTATTCACCTCGGAATCGGTGAGTGAAGGACACCCGGACAAACTGGCGGACCAGATCAGCGATGCTGTTCTGGACGCCTGCCTCGCCGATGACCCCACCAGCCGGGTGGCGTGCGAGACGTTTACCACCACCGGCATGGTGCTGGTGGGAGGTGAAATCACCACCAATACCTATGTGGATGTGCAGGAAATTGCCCGGGGCGTGGCGAAACGGGTGGGGTACGACGATCCCGCCTACGGCCTGGACTACGAGTCCATGAGCGTCATGAGCACCATCCACTCCCAGAGTGCAGACATCTCTCAGGGAGTTTCGGGCTCCGGTCTCAAAGAGTTTGAGGGAGAGCAGGGTGCCGGCGACCAGGGAATGATGTTTGGCTACGCCTGTAACGAGACCCCGGAACTGATGCCCGCTCCCATCAGCTATTCCCACCAACTGTTGCAGTACGCGGCGAAGCTGCGAAAGCATGGGGATATCACCTGGATGCGCCCCGACTCCAAGAGTCAGGTCACCGTTGAGTACGTGGGCAACCGCCCGGTGCGGATCGATACGGTGGTCATCAGCCACCAGCATGACCCTGATGTGACCCACGAGCAGATCCGTGATTCCCTGATTCAGAAGGTGATTCGTCCCATTTTGGAGCCCACCGGTCTTCTGGATGACCAGACGCGCTACTTTATCAATCCCACCGGCCGCTTTGTGATCGGTGGTCCTCACGGTGACACCGGGCTCACCGGCCGCAAGATTATCGTCGATACCTACGGCGGCATGGGCCGGCACGGCGGCGGGGCGTTTAGCGGTAAGGATCCCAGCAAGGTTGACCGGAGCGCCGCTTACATGGCGCGCTACGTGGCTAAGAACATCGTCGCTGCGGAGCTGGCCGAACGCGCTGAGGTACAGCTCGCCTACGCGATCGGCGTTCCCTTTCCGGTGAGTGTCATGGTGGAGACGTTTGGCACCGGCCGGGTTCCCGAGGAACAGATCGCCGCTGCCGTGGAAAAGACGTTTGATCTCACCCCCCGGGGTATCGTGAAAACGCTGGATCTCTTGAAGCCGATCTACAACGCCACCGCCGCCTACGGCCACTTCGGACGGAGCGAGTTCAGCTGGGAGCGCACCGACCGCGTGGCGGACCTGCAAAAGGCGGTGGGATGAGCCGAACGGTCCGTCGGGTGGCGGATATGCTCGCCGCCGGAGAGACGTTGTTTAGCTTTGAGTTTTTCCCGCCCAAGACGGAAACGGGGTGGGAGAAGCTCTTCCGCACGATCGGTGATGAGCTGCTGCCGCTGGAGCCCGCCTATGTGAGCGTCACCTATGGCGCCGGGGGCTCCACCCGGGAGCAGACGCACCACCTGGTTACCCGCATTCAGGAGGAGTTTGGGCTCACCGTGGTGGCCCACCTCACCTGCGTCGGGTCCACCCGAGACGAAATCGACGCGATTCTCGCGGAGTATGATCGCGTCGGGGTGCACAACATCCTGGCGTTACGCGGCGATCCGCCCGCCAAGCCGGAACTGAGAGCCGCGCTGGCCGATCAGTTGGGGCCCGACGGCCAGGGAAGCCCGGACTTTCCCTATGCGGTCGATCTGATTCGCCACATCCGCAGCGCCTATCCCCACTTCTCGATCGGGGCTGCGGCGTTTCCGGAGGGCCATCCGGCCACGCCGAACCGGCTGGCTGAGATCCGTCACACCGTGGAAAAGGTTGCTGCCGGCGCCGACTATCTGGTGACGCAGCTCTTCTTTGATAATCGGGACTACTTTGACTACGTGGACCGCCTGCGATTGGCCGGGGTCCAGGTGCCGGTGGTGCCGGGGATTATGCCGATTACCAGT
>JAWOCO010000125.1:0-5445 GCA_046483765.1 Alkalispirochaeta sp.
CTTTGAGAGCGCGGGCATCGGCGGAGGAGTCCAGCGTGAGCTGGGCGGTACTCTGCCGATGCCCGCGCTCTCAAAGCGCTCCGGGCGCGGTGTAAACAGTCCGGTGAGGAACTGGGACTCAGCGGTGTCACTCTAAACGACATGCTCATGTTTGCCGTGGTACAGACTTTGAGCGAGTTCCCTGAGCTCAACGCCCATTTCACCGGCGACACGATTCGTCGCTTCTCCGGGGTGGAGCTGGGGTTCGCGGTGGATACCCCCCGGGGCTTGCTGGTTCCCACGGTGAAAAACGCCCACCTTCTCACCCTGGCTGCCCTCAGCCGGCAGGTGAAGGAACTGGCACAGCGTGCGATCGACGGCAAGGCAACCAACGCCGATCTGGCACCGGCCACCTTTACCGTGACCAACTTAGGAGCGTTCGGGATCGAACGTTTCACGCCGGTGCTGAATCCGCCACAAGTGGCGATTCTCGGCGTGGGATCGATCGATCTCAAGGCGGTGGACCGCGGCGACGGAGCGGTGGAGCACATTCCCCACATGGGACTCTCGCTGACGATCGACCACCAGGCGGTGGATGGCGCCCCGGGAGCACGCTTCCTGCAGACGTTGAGCCGACGACTGGCGGATTTTGATCTGCTCTTGGCCCGCTGAGTGATACGCACTGAAAGAGGAACACACTATGGCAGATTATGACCTAATCATTATCGGCGGAGGACCCGCCGGGTACATTTCCGCGGAACGCGCGGGGGCTCTGGGAAAACGGGTGCTTCTGGTGGAGCAGGCCCAGATCGGAGGCGTCTGCCTCAACGAGGGCTGTATCCCCACCAAGACGCTGCTCTATAGCTCCAAGCTCTACCACCAGGCACAGAACTCCCAGACCTTCGGGGTGACCACTACGGGAGTCCAATACGATCTGGCCGCGGCGATGGCCCACAAGGCCAAGACGATCAAAGCGCTGCAGAAAGGGATTCTCTCGCAGATGAAACAGCATGGCGTGGAGGTACGCACCGCCACCGCCGTGCTGCGCGGGCCCGGACGGGTAGCAGTGGACGGCGAGGAACTCTCCAGTAACCACGTCCTCCTGGCCAGCGGGGGACGCGCGATCAAGCCGCCGATTCCCGGAACGGACGGTCATCCGAAAGTACTGACCAGTCGAGAGATCCTGGAAATCACCGAGCTCCCGCGGCGACTGGTGGTAGTGGGAGGCGGATATATCGGCATGGAGTTTGCCTCCTACTTTGCGGCGGTGGGCACCGCGGTGACGGTGGTAGAAATGACCGACGAGATCATTCCGATGCTCGAGCCCGCCACGGCGCAGGCGCTGCGCAAGCAGATCTCCGGAGTGGAGTACAAGCTGGGCCACCGGGTGACGGAAGTCTCCCAAGGAACTGCCAAATCCGGCGCGGTACAGGTTTCCGTGGCATCCACCACCGGCGCCACGGAGACGATCGAGACCGATCTGGTCCTGCTGGCTGCCGGCCGCGCCCCCAATGTGGAGGGAGCCGGCTTCGACGAGGCGGGCCTCGACTACGACCGCAGCGGCGTTACCGTGGACGAATACATGCAGACCAACCTTCCCGGGGTGTACGCCGCCGGCGACGTCACCGGCAAGGTGCTCCTCGCTCACGCCGCCTACCGTATGGGAGAAGTGGCGGTGGCCCATATGTTCCGCAACGACCGCGCCCCGGAGGGCTCATCCGCCGCTGCCCCCGGAGCGGCAGCCGGCCGCGCGCTGTGGCCCAACCGCATGCGCTACCACGCGATCCCCTGGGTGGTGTTTACCGCACCGGAAGTTGCCGGCTGCGGTCTCAATCCCACTGAGGCCGCCGAGCAGGGATATGACGCCGTCAGCGAAACGCTTCCGCTCCAGGTGAGTGGTCGGTATCTGGCGGAGCATCCTCGGGAACGGGGCACCGTCACGATCGTAGCCGACAAAGCCACCCGGCGCCTGCTAGGTGTGCAGATGCTGGGCAGTGGTGTGGGCGAGATCATCCACAGCGCTGCGGCAATGATAGAACAGGAACTCCGGATCGAAGATATCCGCGAGATCGTTTTCCCCCACCCCACCGTGAGCGAAGCGCTCCGGGATGCGGCGTGGGCCCTTTGATAATCACAACAGCCTAAGGAGCAGGAAATGCCGAAGACACAAATTGTCGACCCCCAGGAAGTTCGTAAGAGCCAGGAACTCACCATCGCCCCGATACCGGTCAACCAGTATCAACCGGATATCGCCGCCGAACGGAAGAACTACGGCGATGACACGCTGAAACAGGTCTACTACGACATGGCCACGATCCGCGAGTTCGAGAACATGCTCAACAGCATCAAAATGACCGGTGAGTGGGAAGGAATCGAATACACCCACGGCGGCCCCGCCCACCTCTCGATCGGCCAGGAAAGCGCCGCGGTGGGCCTGGCACTGAACCTCACCATCGAGGATTTCTTCTTCGGAAGTCACCGGAGCCATGGAGAGATCCTGGCCAAGTGCTACAGTGCGATCCATAAACTGGATGACAGCGCCCTGCAGAGCACGATGGAGAGCTACCTCGGAGGGGACACGTTGCGGGTGGTAGAGCGCGATGGCCGCCCCGATTCGATTACCGACCTGGCGGAAGATTTCGTGCTCTACGGTACGCTGGCGGAGATCTTTGCCCGCAAAGACGGCTTTAATCGTGGTCTCGGCGGGTCGATGCACGCCTTCTTCGCTCCCTTCGGCAGCATGCCCAACAACGCGATCGTCGGTGGAAGCGCCGACATTGCCACCGGTTCGGCGATGTTCAAACGGATTAACCGCAAGCCCGGTATCGTCATGGCCAACATCGGAGACGCCAGTTCCGGCTGCGGTCCCACCTGGGAGGCGATGATGATCGCCGCCATGGAGCAGTATCAGACGCTCTGGGACACGGAGATCGGCGGAGCTCCCCCGATGCTGTTCAACTTCTTCAACAACTTCTACGGCATGGGTGGCCAGACCACCGGTGAGACGATGGGATTCCGTGTACTGGCGCGTATGGGAGCGGGGGTCAACCCCGACAACATGCACGCCGAACGGGTAGACGGGTACAATCCGTTAGCCGTGGCCGATGCCATTGCCCGCAAGAAGCAGATCCTCGAAGAAGGCCGGGGGCCGGTGCTGCTCGATACGATCACCTACCGCGTCAGCGGTCACAGCCCCTCCGACGCTTCCTCTTATCGCACCAAAGAAGAAGTGGAACTCTGGAAGGATGCCGACGCCATCGCCTCCTACCGCTTGTATCTCACCAAAAACAAGGTGGCCAAGGCCGCTGAGTTGGATGAGATGGATACCCGCATCAAAGAGAAGCTCAAGAAGGCGATGCGCCTGGCCACCGATCTCGAAATCAGTCCCCGCATGAACGGTGAAGAGATCGCCGGTTACATGTTCTCCAACGAGAAAGTTGAGGCGTTTGATGATCGTGAACCGGAGGTGCTCCTGCCGCAGGAGGAGAACCCCCGCGTGCAGCAGCTGGCCAAGAAGGAACGGTTCGGGATCGACGCCAACGGCAAGCACGTCTCCAAGGTAAAAGTCTTTGCCCTGCGAGACGCCCTCTTTGAGGCGATGATCCACCGGTTCTATACGGATCCCACCATGGTGGCCTACGGCGAAGAGAATCGCGACTGGGGTGGCGCCTTCGCGGTCTACCGCGGACTCACCGAGGCGCTCCCCTACCACCGCCTGTTCAACTCCTCGATCTCCGAGGGAGCGATCGTCGGTACCGGTGTGGGCTACGCCCTCTCCGGCGGCCGCGCGGTGGTAGAGCTGATGTACAACGATTTCATGGGGCGCGCCGGAGACGAGATCTTCAACCAGATGGCCAAGTGGCAGTCCATGAGCGCCGGGGTGCTCAAGATGCCCCTGGTGGTGCGCGTTTCCGTGGGCAGCAAGTACGGTGCCCAGCACTCCCAGGACTGGTCCAGCATTACCTCCCACATTCCGGGACTCAAAGTGTACTTTCCCGCCACCCCCTACGACGCTAAAGGGATGCTCAACCTCGCCCTGGCCGGTTCGGACCCGGTAGTTTTCTTTGAGAGCCAGCGCATCTACGATATCGGCGAGTTCTTCCACGAAGGCGGCGTACCCCAGGAGTACTACGAAGTTCCCGAAGGCGAGCCGGATATCAAGCGCCCCGGAACCGATGTGACCATCGTCACCATCGGCGCCACGCTCTACCGCGCCCTGGAAGCGGCGGAGACGCTGGAAACCACCTACGGCATGAGCGCCGAGGTGATCGATGCGCGCTTCATCAATCCGTTGAACGTGGAGAAGATCGTGGAATCGGTTAAAAAGACGGGGCGCCTGGTACTGGCCTCGGATGCCGTGGAACGGGGAAGCTTCCTGCATACGATCGCGGGCACCGTGGGACGCATCGCGTTCGACTATCTCGACGCCCCGCCGGTGGTGGTAGGATCCCGCAACTGGATCACTCCCGCCGTAGAACTGGAAGATGATTTCTTCCCGCAGGCGGAGTGGATTCTGGACGCGATCCACGAACAGATCGTGCCGCTGCCCAACCACACCACTTCAACGGTTCAGACCAACGGAGAACTCCTCAAACGATACCGGGGAGGCGTATGATGGGCGCAGGCACCACACAATCCATGATCGGTATTCTGCCGGCGCTCCGGGGCGCCGGGTGGGACGGCACGCGCTGTCGCACGTTACGCCTCCTGCCGGAGTCAGAGAAATCGTCCCTCGCCAAGTCGCGGACGGCCGCCGAGATTCTCTCGATTGACGAGGGTACCACCGACGCTGAGGCGATCGCCCGTCAGTACCGGGAGCATCTGGCGGCCACCGGCACCCACCCGCGCCGTATTGTTGTGGGGGAGCAGGTCATTCTCGCCGGAGCCGCCGCTGATACGCTGGACGTCGCTACCGCCGTCACCCCTGATACCGGTGGTGAAGATGCAGTAGTGGTGGCAGCCACATCCCGCGATCGGGTCATGCACAACCGTGTGGCTATCGTGACGGGTGCGGCGCAGGGGTTTGGATACGAGATCGCCCGGGGGCTGGCAGCCGCCGGAACGCAGGTGATCCTGGCCGATCTCAACCTCGACGGCGCCCGCGCCGCTGCTGCCACCCTCAACACCCAGGTGGGGCGGCAGGTGAATCGGGCGGTTCAGGTGGACGTGACCCGAGAAGATTCGGTCCGGGATATGGTGAAGGAAGTGGTCACGGCCTACGGCGGATTCGACCTGGTGGTCAGTAACGCCGGGGTCTTGAAGGCGGGAAGCGTGAAAGAACTCACCGTAGAAGACTTCGAATTTGTCACCCGCGTCAATTACGAGGGATTCTTCGTGATGACTAAGCACTGCGCCACCGTTCTGGAAACCCAGAACCGGGCCGCGGCAACCGCCTATCCCACGGCACCCTTGCAGACCGATATTGTCGAGATCAATTCCAAGAGCGGCCTGGTGGGAAGCAACAAG
>JAWOCO010000306.1:0-3016 GCA_046483765.1 Alkalispirochaeta sp.
GATTCACGTTGTCCCCGAGACGGTGCTCAACCTGCCGAACATCCCCGGTGGGAAGAAGCTGATCTATACCCATCTTGATATCCCGCTGATCGCCCTTGACGATCTCCATACACACGCGGCAGGACCGGAGGGAAATCCGCGTGTGTACGGAGATCATCAAGGGCGATCAGCGGGATATCAAGATGGGTATAGATCAGCTTTTTCCCGCCGGGGATGCTCGGCAGGTTGAGCACCGTCTCGGGAACAACGTGAATCCCGCCGATGTGGGTGATCATTGCGGAGGGGTTGATCCGGCCCGCCGCCATGAGATCGATCGACTCCCGGAGGTCCTCCGTTCCGCCCCCACTGGTACCGACGACGTGGTGGGAGGAGTAGTGCAGATCGTAGAGGTTGATGCTGCCGAAGATGTCCGTGCGCGAGGGCCCGGCGAAGAAGTTGAGACAGCCGTCGTACCCCAGTATGTCCCGACCCTGCTCAAAGACCGCCGGCACGGGGGCGAAGACGAAGACATCATCAAAGCCGTCGGGGGCGAAGCGGCGAATCGCCGCAGCCGGGTCGGTCTCGTGCGCGGTATTGACGTAGTGCAGTTCAACGCCGTGCTTCGCCGCGTTCTGCGGGGTGAGTAGGCGCTCAGCGCGTGCCAGGCGGTCGGCGTCGATATCCGTTGCCACCAACAGCCGGGGCCGGCGATCCCGGTGGATCGCGTAGTCGATCGCACCCATGCCCATCGGTCCCGCCGCGGCGAGCATCGCCATCGCGCCACCTTCCTTGATATCCATCTGGTGTTCGTAGACGTACTTCTCAGTGTGGTACATCGCGTGAAAGGTGCCGACGATCGTCGATACCGGCTCGGCGAGGGAACCCATGTAGTAGCTGTCGCCGCTGTACGGGAGGAGACAGCCCAGCTCCATGATCTCGTTAGGAAGGATCATCGAGGTGGCGGTACCGCCGGTATAGGGGTAGGTGTACCCCGGCGCGCCGTGGCCGTCCATGAGGGGCTTGTAGTTGATCGCCGGTTGGATGATGAAGCGCTGCCCCGGCTCAAACTGCCCCTGCCACTTCGCCCCGACCTCGACTATTTCCCCGCACAGTTCGTGGCCCACCATCACCGGGTTGGTGGCGATGTCCTGGGGGACACGTTTGTGGTCACTTCCCTGGATCGCCGCCTTGTGGGTGGACATACAGATGCTGTCGGAGATGACGGTGGTGAGGATCTGGTCCTCAGCGATCGGCGGGAGCTCGATCGTCTCGACCCGGAGGTCGTTCTTACCGTGCAGGCGGGCGGCAATAGTGGTGACGACGACGCTCACCGCTCTACTCCCAGGATCGTTTCGAGAACAAGCAGCTCCTCTTCTTCGATATCGAGCGCTCCGGCGGCGGCGCGGCGCTCGGCAAACAGACGTACCTTCTCCTCCATGATCGAGATGACACGCAGGCTATTTTTGAGGTGCTGCAGGCGGTTGGATGCCGGTTGCGGGCCGAGGGCCTTCACGTCGAGACCGACGTACTCCCCGCGGGAGCCGAACTCGTTGTCCACGAGCACCCGAATTTGGTTGAACGCCTGGCGCAGATTCTCAGCGCCGAACACCTTGTCCTGGTCGTAGCGCAGGCTGTTCTGATCGTTGAGGTGTACCCCGAAAAGTCGCCCCGCGGCAGCCGCAAAGCCCATTTCCAGCGCAGGATCCAGTCCCGCCAGTACCGCGTGGGCCGACTCCACCAGGCCTCCCACCCGCTCGGGGGCGACGGTCATCGAGGAGAGGGCGATCGCGTGGCCCATGGTGGGAGCAAAGCTTCGGTCGATCGGCTCGTTGGGCTTGGGCTCGATGAAAATACGGATCGCCGGGTCCGCCTCCAGCACCGCGTTGAGCCCCTGCACCAGGTACCCGATAGAGGCGGCGGGGTCCTTGTTCTCAGCGACCACGGTCCCCTCCCGGGCAAACCAGAAGCCCACCAGGTCGCAGCCAATTTCCTGCGCCATGTCCACGCAGCGTACCGACCGGTCCACGGCGGCTTGCCGAAGCGCCGGATCGGGGTTGGTCAACGCGCCGTTCCGGAAGCGCGGGGGATCCCAGAGCCGCGGCGCCACAAACTCCGCCCTGAGCCCCAGATCGTCGAGAAACGCCTTCATCTCTCGCGTCTCCCGGGTGATCTCGGCGGCGCTCTTCTCCTCGATCCGCGGCACGATGTCGTCGTCGTGAAACTGGATCGCATCGAAGCCGAGAGGCGCCACCTGCCGGATCGTCTCGCGCGTGTCGAGGCTGTCACGAACGGCACCCCCAAACATGTCGGTTCCATCGTGGACGTTCCACGGTCCCACGGAAAAGCGAAATTTGCTGCTCATACTCTCCTCCTGCGTGTAGTCATGTCTGTATCTGTTGTCGTCCCTGTCGGGGCGCGTGCTCGAAGGCACCGTCGGTTCGGCGGTGCCACGCACGGTTATCTTCAAAGATGACCTCGCTCCGGCGTGACGCCGTTCGCCGAAACTCTTCCATTACCGCCAAGGGCTGGGCGCTCGAGACGGCGTCCACCGTGGTCACGGCGTTGCGCCCCGCCACGCACCCCAGTTCCGCGGCGTCCAGGATCGAACCGCCCGCCAGGAGCGCCGCGAGAAACCCCGCGATCGCCGTATCTCCCGCACCGGTGGCGGAGACGATCTGCTCCACCGGGTAGGAGGGGACCAGCAGGGCGTCGATGGCGGTGTCGGCCGGGGTAGCGAGGTCGTCGGAGCCGCGGGAGCGCGCGGCGGCCGCCGGTGGCGGCTTGGCCACCGGATCGCCCGCTCCGGATTGTGCGCCCAGCCCGACCGAGGGAAGCCCGCCCGGCCCAGCCGACCCGCCCGGCCCAGCCGCGGGAAGCCGCTCCGCGAGGTCGATCGCTCCGGTATCGTGCAGGCGCTCCCCCACCGTGGGATCCCAGCGGAGCAGGAGCCCCCGCCCGCCGAGTTTGACGGCCACCACCGCCGCGCCCATCGTGACAAGCTCCCCCGCCAGGAGGTATCCGTAGTCACAGGAGAACG
>JAWOCO010000334.1:0-4593 GCA_046483765.1 Alkalispirochaeta sp.
ATCCGGTGTCTACCCGTACCCGTGGTAACAATTACGCCAGGCTTGCAAACACCTCGTGAATGTTTCCGTCCGGGTCCGCAAAGAGCGCGGTGCGCTGCCCCCACGGCATATCCTGGGGAGCAGCGACGGGGAGGGCCCCATTATTCGTTAGCGTCTCGTACGCTTCGTCAACCTGATCCGGGGTCGCGCAGGGAAACGCGAGCTCGAACGCTTGGCCCCTCGCCGGGCGGGAGAATTCTGTGCTGTGCTTGGCCATGACTGTTCGCCGACAGATCGCGAAGCGAACACCGGGACTCTCCAGCTCGACGTAGTCTCCGAGATCGTTTTTCACGGGGAAGCGGAGCACATCGCGGTAGAAGCGCTTCATCGGCTCGGGCTCATCGGTCCACACCGTTATCAGCGCGATCCGTGGTGCTACCGGTGAGAATAGCGTACGCGAGGAGACGGGCGTGTCGAGCTCAAAGCGCAACACCTGCTCTCCGTCTTCGCCTTGTGTTCCGGTGTCTTCGAATCCGTACTGTAGGTAGAACTCTATCGGCCCCTCCACCTCAGTGGTAACACAGGAGGTGTAGAGTGTGGCGTAACCACACGTCCGCAGGTACTCGACTAACATGTCCAGGACTATTCTGCCGAACCCTTGTCGCTGCCGCGGTTTCGTGATCATAAATCGCCAGAGGAAGGCCGACGGTTGATCCCGGGTCGTAGTCTTGGGATTATGCATCGAGACCATTATGAACCCGATCGGATCTTCGCCCACATAGATCCCCCGAAACCATGCCCCCGTCCACAGTCCCTGCGCGACCGAGACCGCATTTGGTGCGACACAGCGCTGCTGACTCGGTGTCAGCGTATCGCTCATCCGGACGATCTCGCGCAGGTTATCATCAGTTACCTCGCGAAAAACTGCTGAGTCGGACATGGGGACCTCCTTATCCGGCTCTCCGGCCTAAGCTGAGAATTCTCAGCGCTCCCCGAAAGACGATCACGAACACCACGGCACCGATGACTAGGTCGGGAATCCGGGAGCCGGTCACGATGACGAGAACTCCCGCCAGGATGACGCCGCTATTAATGACGACGTCGTTAGAGGTGAAGATCATACTGGCCTTCATATGCGCTTCCTGGTCGCGAGTCTTCTGGAGCAGATAGAGGCAAATCGAATTGGCAATGAGGGCCAGCACGGAGACCGAGATCATAGTCAGCGAGTCCGGCATCGCTTCCACGCCGATAAACCGTCTCACCACTTCAGCGAAGCCGATTCCCGCCAGCGCCAACTGAAAGTATCCGGCCAGCGTGGCCACGCGTCGCTTGCGACTCACGGCGGTACCCACGGCCCACAGACTGAGGGCGTACACAATCGCATCGGCCAGCATGTCCAGGGAGTCGGCTATGAGGCCCATGGAGCCGGCGATCGCTCCGGCTACCATTTCGATGAGGAAGAATCCGAAGTTAATGAACAGGACCGTCCAGAGTATGCGTCGCTGTGTGCGCTCAGTTTCGTGCGTTGGTCCGATATCCTCTTCCGGGTGATCGTCGGTGGCCAGTAGTTTGTCGCCGAGATTCAGCGATCCGATGCGGTTGCCAATCTCCTCCGGTGAGTCCTGGTCGTGAATCACCTGGACGGTCCTCTCGTTTAGGTCAAAATCGAGGCGACGAATACCGGTTAGTTCTGCCAGTGCGGAACGAACCATCGCCTCTTCGGCGCCGCAATCCATGTGCGCAATGTAGTAGGTCGTTCGTTTCACTATTCCGGCCCTCCCGCGTGAGAAGATTGTTCCTTGGGACATAATGTTGCAGAAATTGGCGGATTCGGGCAATGCTTCAGAGCCGTTCCCGAACTTCTGCTCTTGCTCGCTCCCGTCAAATCGCAGAGACTATAACAGTAGTATGAATACTCACGACACTGACGACATTCGCATGGCGCTCAAGACTCGCTGGGTGGATCTCGACCGCGAGCACACTGACCACGGCCGTGGCACGGCGATGCCGCCGATGCAGAAGCCGTGTACAGGGACGATCATTCCGCTGCCGGATCCGTCGTCGCCGAAGACGGCGGGGACCACTGTGGCCGACGCCATTCGACGTCGCGCCTCCCATCGCACCTTTTCAGATGCTCCGATTAGCCTGGAGGAGCTCTCCTATCTGTTATGGGCGACGCAGGGAGTGCACAAGCACACCGCGAAAGCTTCCTTTCGGACGGTGCCCTCCGGTGGCGCGCGACATCCCTTTGAGACGTATCTTTTCTGCTCGCGTGTAGCGGGTGTACAACCGGGGCTATACCGCTACCTTCCCTTCGACCATGCGCTGTGCTCATACGGTCCCATCGAACAGATGGAGACCGTCCTTGATGAGGCGCTGCTTCAGCACCATTTCGGCGGTGCGGTGGATTTTGTGTGGGCAGCGGTGCCGTACCGCACCGAGTGGAAGTATGGTTCTGAAAGCCTCAGGCTGATTCTTCTGGATGCGGGCCATGTGTGTGGTCAACTGTATCTGGCGTGTGAGGATGTCGGCTGTGGTACCTGTGCGGTAGGTGCGTACGACCAGGATAAACTGGACGCGCTCATCGGACTTGATGGAAGCGATGAGTTTGTGGTCTACGTGGCTCCTGTCGGAAAGAAGAGCAGCCGGTAGGCGGAAATCGACATCTCGGGGTCGAAGTTCCAATACCGGGACGAGGTTACAGCGCGTCCAGCTGGCCGGTGGCGGCGTAGTCCGATAGCCGCACCGCCGCCATTTCTTCCTCGGTGACACCAAACGATTCCCCCATCATCTCTTCTACTGCGTGGACGATACTGATCGCGTCCAGATGGTACTCCTTCATGAGGTACTGCTGGCTCGCACCGTGGGCATAGGTGTCGAAGAGGCCGAGCTTCCGGAGCTTGACCCCGGCGCCGTGCTCGGCAAGGAGTTCGGCAACGCACGTCCCGAGGCCGCCGATAGTGGTGTGGTTCTCGGCGGTGAGGATGCCGTAGCGGCTGTTGGCGGCGCTGTGCACGACCTGCTCGTCGGTGAACGGTTTGAGCGTCGCCGCGTGGAGGTGCTCCACAGTGACGCCTTTGGTGGCGAGATACGCGGTGGCGCGCATCGCCTCCTCGGTGGAAATACCGGAGGTCACCAGCGCCACATCCGAGCCGTTGCTCCCGCCTTCGCTTACGACGCGCACGCGGTCAAAGAGGGTGGGGTGGTCGGCGGGAAAGAGACGCGGCACTTCTTTGCGGATCATGCGTACATACACCGGGCCGTCCACGGCGTGGGCCAGGTCGAGGATCGACTCGACGTCGGTGGCATCGCCGGTTTCGAAGATGGTGAGGTTGGGCAGGCCCCGCAGCACGGCGATATCATCGATCGCCTGGTGGCTCACGCCGCCGGGGGTGGTGATCCCCGGGAGAAAGCCGAACATCCGTACCCGCAGGTTGGGGTAGGCGATCGACATTTCGATCTGGTCTAGGGCGCGGCGGTACATAAAGACGGCGAAGGTGTGGACGTGGGGGAGAAAGCCCTCCCGCGCCATGCCGCCGGCCCAACTCATCATGTTTTGCTCGGCCATGCCCAGGGAGAAGAAGCGGTCCGGATACGTCTCCTTAAACGCCTTGATCTCGGTGGAGCCGGTGAGGTCACCAGAGAAGACGATGACTTCCGGTTTGTCGGCGGCGAAGCGGACCAGGTTGCGTTCGTGGACTTGCGTCTCAGTTTTCATGATTCAACTCCTCATCACATCGTGGCCAGGAAGTCGGCAAACTGCCGCTTCTCCGCGTCGGACTTAAATCTGACGTAGTGCAGGTAGGGCTTGCGCTCGTTCAGGAGCGGCACCCCTCTCGCGGTGTCCGTGTAGCACAGCACAAAGAGCGGTTTCCCGTCGTGCGCTACGGCGGCGGCGCGCTCCATCGCCTCGATATCGTGTCCGTTGACCACCTGTACCGCGGCGCCAAATCCTTCGAGGCGGTCGGTGAGCGGCTCGATCCGCATGACGTCCTCGATGGCGCCGTCCACCTGTTGGCCGTTGACGTCGACGAAGACGGTAATGTTGTCTAACTGGTAATGGACGCTGGCCTGCACCCCCTCGTAGGTCTGTCCTTCCTCAAACTCCCCGTCGGACATGAAGACGAAGACGCGGCCCGTCTCACCCCGGAGGCGCCGCGCCAGGGCGATGCCTCCCGCCTGGCTCAGCGCCTGCCCAAACGATCCCGTGGTGAGCTCCATCCCCGGAGAGTGCTCGCCACCGATCATCTCCACGGAACTCCCGTCCGCGTTAAACTGCTCCAGCCCTTCCGGCGAGAGTCTGCCGACCTCTACCAGAGCCGCATAGACCGCCACGGCGTAATGCGCCGCCGACAGGAGTAGTCGATCGTAGTGGGGCTCGCGGGGGCCGTTGTAGTCGGCGCCCAACGGATGAAATCCCGGGCGGGGTACGCCGGGGAACGGTTGGGGAAGCGGTGGGGCGGTGCTGGGGCCGATGTTGAGGAGTTTTCCGTAGAGGAGCGCCAGCATATCCGCCGAAGACAGCGCCTGGCTGAGATAACAGCCGTTCTTCTGGATCGTCAGGTCCAGCGCGCGACGGCGTATTCCGTGAGCGATCGATTCAATATCGGTAGT
>JAWOCO010000025.1:0-9077 GCA_046483765.1 Alkalispirochaeta sp.
TAGAGGCGGCCCCCGCCGCGGCGCAGGTGTGCGGAAGCGGATGCGCGGACTTGTTCTTGTGCGCGTGCCTCTCCGGGTACGCGTGCGTGTGCGCGTGTGGGCGCGGGGGCGGATGCATGTGCGGGTGCCGGTGCGCGGACAGGTTCTGTTGCGGGGGTGGGCGACCCACCGGCGCTCACCGGGAGCACCCGGTCTAACACCAGCCACAGGCCGTGCCACGCCCCCCAGAAGACAAAGGTCCACGCCGCCCCGTGCCACAGGCCCCCCAGGACCATCACCGTCATGAGATTTACGATCGTCCGGCGCGAGCCGCGGCGGCTCCCCCCCAGCGGAATGTACAGGTAGTCCCGCAGCCAGGAGGAGAGCGTCACGTGCCAGCGGCGCCAGAACTCCGTGATGCTGACACTGTGATAGGGCCGAAGGAAGTTCTCGGGAAAGCGAAAGCCCATCATTCCCCCGAGTCCGATCGCCATATCTGAGTATGCGGAGAAGTCAAAGTAGATCTGCACCGTATAGGCGGCCACCCCCAACCAGGCAGCGGCGAATCCCGGCTCCGATGAAGTGAAAACCGCATGCACCAGCGGCGCCACCGCATCCGCGATGAGAACCTTCCGAACGATCCCCAGACTGAACCGGCGCGCCCCGGCGGCGAAACCACTCCAGGAGTGCCTTCGCTCCCGCAGCTGATCAGCGATCTCGGAATAGCGTACGATCGGTCCCGCCACGAGCTGGGGGAAGAGGGAGACGTAGGCCGCCACATCGGTGATCGAGCGCGCCTCAGGGGCCGTTCCCCGGTATACATCCACCATGTAGGAAATGATTTGAAACACGAAGAACGAAATTCCCACCGGCAGGACCACTTCCCACAGGCGGGACGCCCAGGCGGTGGACCCGCCCAGCGCCGCGACCACCCGCGAGGCGGTATTCACGCCAAAATTGAAGTATTTAAAATAGCCCAGTACGGCGAGCGCGGCGGTGACTCCCGTGACGGTCCAGCGACGACGCCCGGTGATATCGGAGCTTCGCGCGATACGCCGCCCGATCCACCCGGCCCCGAGCGATGCGGTGACCAGCAGCAGGAGAAAGTCGACGCGCCACCACCCGTAGAAGACCCAGCTTCCGGCGAGAATCCATCCGCTCCGCCGATCTGCGGGAAGCAGGTAGTACCCCGCCAGAAACAGCGGGAGAAATAGAAACAGGAAGGTGGGACTCGCAAATACCACTGGGGTGCGCCGTCTCTACTCCGATGACACGGTTGCCGGCGCGATTACCACCTGCCGCGGGCCGACAAAGATCCCGTAGGATTCGCCTCGTTCGAGCTGGAGCTCACGACGGAGGCGTTCTTCACCGCCCACCCGCACCGAAAGGGCTACCTCGATCGCATTGACCGCCATCGCCTCCGAATCACCGGAGGGAACCTTCTCAAAGATCATCGTGTCTCCCGGTGCCGCGAAGAGATCGGCGGGAGCGTCGGCCACGTTATACAGCACCAGTTGCGCCCGGGCGGGATCGGTATGCGCCTCATCCTGCACCACCGTGGGGGCGCTCCCCTCCGAAACCACCAGCGAGTAGAAACGCCCCGGCTCGGGGGAAAATTCCACGCCCCCGGCGCCACCCAGAATGTAAATGCCGGGCGGGACCGGCCGATATGCTCCGACCTCTCCCGCGGGGAGCGGGGCAAAGCGCTCACGCCCCACGTCAAACCGCGGCGACTCCTCTCCCTCTTGAAGATTCACCACTCGCACCAGGGCGGCGTCGTCCGGGACACTGGGCGCGTAGAGTCCATCCTGCGCCGCAACCGGCGCAGCGCTTAGGGCCCACACCACCAGCATCGCACCTACTCGAAAAGACCGATTACTCATTGGCCGCATCATAGAGTGATCGGTTGCTTCTTGTCACGACTGCCGGAGGCCCGTAGAGTACCGTTCATGAGTCTGTTGCATCGGTTGAGTCTGATCTGCCTGGGGATCGCCCTCGTCTTGCTTTTCCCCTATCCCGTGATAGCCCAATCAGAAGGAACGGTCCGGTCGGTCACCGCTGAGGGCACCATGTCGGCCCCCGAGGTGGATCGCTTTGCCGCGCCCCTTTTCGAGGAGACGTCGCAGCCCTCGGCGCGGTATGCGGTTGACGTGTACGTAGCGCAGGTCTACACCCGCTATCCCAACGGAAGAATAACCTCGTTCCGGGTGCAGATCTTTGTCCCGCAGCGCCGGCAGCCGGTGGATGGCGTCTATCTGTTTGCGCCGGGTTCCACCGGTATGATCGGTCCGTGCCGCGCCTCGCGGGAGCATGTCGCCGGAATTCGATGGGGACTCTATCGGGCCCACGTGCTGGCCATGGCGGGCCAAGGATTCGTGGGGGTCCTCCCGGACTACATGGGATTCGAGGACGACAACCTGGTGCAGCCGTACTTTCACGCCGCCAGTGAGGCGCGGGTAGTATTTGACGCACTTACGGCAGTGAACAGCTGGATCCAGGATGAGTACCCCCAACGCTTTTCCCAGGGCATCCGAAATCTTCCGCGCGTGGCTTCGGGATTCTCGCAAGGCGGACACGCGGCCCTGGCAGCCGCCGACCGCAACGCCTCCATGGGGGGCGATCTCTACCTCCACGGGGTAATCGGATACGGACCTACCGCGCAGATAGAACCGATGATTCAGATCTATCCCAGCCTGGGGCCGATGGTGGCGATGTCCTACCTGCGCGTATATGGGCGAGGAAGCTTCGACCCGGCGGATATGCTGCAGGAACCGTGGGCCGCGGAGTTGGAATACGATACCACCCGCCAGTGCGTAGGCGGCATTCAGGGATACTACCCCTCCGATCCCGCGCAGCTGTACCGCGCTGACTTCCTCAGATCGCTTCGACAGGACACGCTGGACAAGACCCACCCGGTAATCGACAGAATATTCACCGCAAATCGAACCGGCCTGGCACGGCACAACGTACCTATCCTGATTCTCCAAGGCACCAATGATATCGTCGTCTCGCGCTCCACCCAGGATGACTACGTGGAACAGCTGCGGGACCGGGGAAATCCGGTGGACTACCGCGTCTTTGAGGGTGCCCGTCATGACACACGGCAGATCGGTTTCGACGACGCCCTCACCTGGATGCGCGCCTTAGACGCCGACACGCAGCCCCAGCAGCGGACGGGCCCTGCGCGTTTTGATGAGGAGCTGGATCAGTGAAGTGGGTTCGCGGCAATAGACCAAACACTGGAGAATATGTTAGCTACCTGTTTATGAAGTACAAAATCTTTTTCATGGCCGCCGTACTGAGCGTTGCCATGGCTACCCTCGCTATCGGTGCCCAGGAGTCGACGGGAACGATTACTGAGTTCACCTTTCAGGAACGGCTCACAGCCACAGAAATCGATCGTGCCGCGGAGCCGTTGTTCGAAGATTTTTCTCACCCCGACGCCGAGTATGGTGCCGATGTGTATGAGCTGACCTTTGTCACCCGTGACGCCGATGGCTCACGGATCGAGGCGCTGGCAACCCTGTACCTTCCCGTCGTGGAGGAGCAGGAAGACGCACCGGTACTGGCCTTCGGTTCAGGAACAACCGGAATTGGAAATCAGTGCGCTCCGAGCCTCGAGGAACCGGAGGAGATCCGCTGGGGGTGGTATCGCCAGAATATGCAGGCCTATGCGGGACAGGGAATCATTACGATCTTCCCGGACTATGTGGGCTTCCACAACTCCGATATCCCGCAGCGGTACTTCAGTAAGGCCGCCGAGGGCCATCTCATGCTGGACGCGCTGCGGGCGGTAAGAAACGCGTTTGATTCCCACGCCGACGAGATCGACACCGCAGTCCGCCCCGGTGAAATCAACGTCACCTCCGGTTACTCCCAGGGCGGCCACGCGGCACTGGCGGCGCTGGATATGAACGAGCGCTACGCGCCGGATCTTCCGGTTGCCGGGGCGATCGGGTTTGGATCAACCAACAGTGTGGAAATGCTGATGAAGGAAGCGGGCTATTACAGTCCCTACATCATCTACACCTATCAGCAGATCTACGGATCAGATGTGGTGGATCCCTTCGCATTGCTTCAGGAACGGTGGGCGGAGACGTTGGAAGAGGACGTGATGCGGATGTGTGTGGATGAGTTTCAATACTACTATCCCTACGAGCGCGAACCACTGTACACGGAAGCGTTTTACGAGGCGTTATACGCGGATGAGCTCGACACTGAATTCCCTGAGTTCAAGCGTCTCTTGGACGAGAACGAGAGCGGGCTCGACAACCACGGCAAACCGGTGCTCATGATTCAAGGCAACCAGGACATCATCGTTACCAACAGTGCCCAGCGGGAGTTCGTTGAGCGGCTGCGGGAGTCAGGAAGTACCGTGGATCTGGTTGAAATGGAAGGTGTCCGACACCGCCACACCCGACCGGCGGGATTTGCCCGGTCGGTGGAGTTTATCTTTTCCCGGTAAGCTCCAGGATCAATTCTACTTCGCCCCGGCTCACCTTGGTGGCCCGGGCGATTTCATCCACTTTCCAGCCTTGGTGAGCAAGCTTCTGCACCGTTTCCCGGGCGCTCATTGAAGGGGCCCCACTGGAACCGTCGGGGTTTTTCTTGGCCTCATCGCGCATAATGCTTCCCAGCAGTTTCACCTGTTCCCCGGCGTCGCGGCGAATTTCTTCGAGCCGCGTCTCGGTACGGGCCAACCACTCCCGCGCGGTCTTCAGTTCCTGCATGCGGTGTTCCACATCGCTCAGCGTCTCATCCAGCTTGGAAAGCTGCTCCACGGCGGCCTTCGTCTCTTTCCGTTGCGCCGCTACCTGCTGCAAGTCTTTTGACAGGTCACTGATCTGCTGCGGCATCTCCTCCAGCCGTCCGGAGAGGCTCTCAATTTCCTGTTCAATCGTGGCGACCGCCTGGGCGTTGCGTTCCAGCCCGTCGGAGGTCTGGTCGATCATACCCCGCCGCTTCTCGAGGCGGTCAAAGCGGGATTCCACCTCGTTCTGCAGTTCGTCCAGACTCTTGAGGCGTGCGGTGATCTCCTGGAGCTGGTCGTCACTATTGCCCACATGGGCAATCTTCTCTTCCACGCTCTGCGCAAGACCGATAAGCCGCTTGTAGTCCTCTTCGAGCAGGTCGATGCGGCGCTTGTCGGCGTTGAAGCGAGCCATTTTCTCTCCGGCATCGGCGGACATCTTGCGAATCTTGGCAAACTGTCCCTCGATATCTCGCACCTCACCGCGCATGCCCTCGACCCGCGCGATATCGCCTTTCAGATCCTCGATGTTCTGCTGGAGCGCGACCTTGAGATTATCCGCGCGTTCAAAGATCTTGGTCTGTTCCACAAACGCCTTCTGCCGCTTGTCGATCTCCTGCAAGGTGGTGCCCAGCGTACTGGCCTCTTCCTCCAGTTTGCCGATGAGCTTATCGCGCATCGCCTGGAACTGGTCCCGGGTGTTGGTGACCAGCGCGCGGAACTCCTCAGACCGTTCTTCCAGGCGATCGGTCATATCGCGCTCGTGTTCATCCGCCCGTTTTTGCAACTCAGCAAACCGCGTCTGGAAGTCGTCCAGTGCCGCCTGGCTGCGTTCCTGAAGATCGGACTCGAGCCGGCGCACGCCACCGGAGAGCGATTCCAGGTCGTCGCGTACGCGCTGGCGTTCTGAGAGGCTCTCCTCTACCAGTTCTTCCTTCTCCTGAGCGAAGTCCCGCTTCAGTTCTTGAAGATTCTCCGAGAGGCGCACCTTCGCATCTGCCAGTTGGTTACTGACATCGGCGTTGTTTGAGCGCAACTGATTGAGGACCTCCGTCTGCCACACCGCCACGTCACTGCGGGAGGCCTCCACCATCTCTTCCACCTGACTGCGGCCGTTTTCCGCCTGACGCCGGATCTCTTCGACCTGCTCATAGACGCCGCTTTCAAACTCCTTCATCTCACCGCGGATGCGTTCATCCGCCTGCGAGAACTCCTGGCGAAAACTTTGACGCGTCCGCTCGCCCAACGATTCCACTTCATCCTTAAGGGAGGACTCCACCGAGGACAAGTGCTCCTCCGTCGCTTCGATCCGGGATTCGATCCCATTCCGGAAGGAGCCGATGCTCTCGTCTAGTTTGGATAGTTGTCCGTTGACCGTTTCCTGAAAGCTGTGCAGGCGCTGTCGCATCGATTCCCCGTACTGCTTCTCTATAGCCGCCCGTTCCTGCTCATGCTCGCCCTGCATCGCCTCGAGCCGCTCGGTGACGTCGGTACGCCATTCATCGATGCGCGCATCCATGGCGGAGGACCGCTCCCGCAGGTCAGCGAAGAACTCATCCTCAAACACTTTCAGTTTCTCACTGACACTGTCGTAGGCGCGCTGTTTCAGCTCGTTCAGACCGGATTCGAGCTCCGCCATCGCGTCCCGCAACACCTGCATCGCGGCTTCAGCCTCCTGCCGATCATCCTCCCGTTGGCCCCTGATCTCCTCACCAAACGCAAGGAAGTCTCCCCGCACCCGCTCACTGATACGGTCCATGGTAAGTCTCAGGTTCTGCTCCAACGCTTCGATATCGCCGCTCACCGCTTCTACCTTGGTAAATCGGTAGTTGAGTTCCTTCTCGTAGTCCGACAGGCGCGCTTCCAGGTCATGCAACACCGATTGTTCCAGTTCCTGCGCCCGGGAATCGATACTGGTGCCCAACTCGGCAGTTATGGTGGTCATTCGTTGTCCGAGAGACTCAACTTCTTGCGAGAGACGTTCCTGCAGTTCCGCAAGCTGAGAACTGGTGGAGGTACCGAGTTTTTGCATACCGGCGATATCGTCTTCGAAGCGCTGTCGCAAGGCGGAGAACTCTTCATTCATGCGCTGCTGATGCGTCTCTACCTGGGCACCGGCCGACTCCACATCCCCCTCCAGGCGCGTCTGGAGCTCACTCAGGGTAGTGGTCAGCGACTCCTCCAAGCGGCGCATGCGTCCGTCCAGGTCCGAGCGGTGGTTGTCCAGAAACTCCGCGGTCTCCGCGCTGCGCTGCTCGATCAGCCGCGTCCGCTCTTCCTCGCGGGTCCGGTTATCTTCCTGGAGCGCCTCCACCTGCTGTTCGAGTTCGGCGGCGGTTTGGCGGTTTTTTTCCATCCACTCATCCACTTCCTGACGAAGGGAGGTGAACCGTTCGCGGATCGTGTCCTGATCACTTCGGCTGGAGGACTCCAGATCGGCAATCGCCTGGTCTAGTTGCTCCCGGTGCTCAGATATCTGGTGCTGCACGTCCTCGTGGACCGTCTGCAACGCATCCCCCACCAGCTGTCCCGCCTGGGCCCGCGCGTCGTCCAGCTGGGTGGTGAGTTGATCGCGCACCGCCGCGGTCTCCGCCTCGATGTGGCGCCGCAGGGCGGTGAGCGCTTCGGTTTCCAGCGTCCGTCCCTGATCGCCCAACGCCTCGAGCCGCTCCTGCGCTTCCTCAAACTCCTGCTGGATCCCCTGCCGAAGCTCCTGAAAGCTCAGTTCCGTCTCGTGGCGAAACTCTTCTACCTGCTCACGGTTCTCTTCGAGTTCCTCGCGCACGCCACGGACCAGATCCGCAGTCTCCTCCCGGGCGGAGGTGGAGAGTTGTTCGTGGAGCGTCTCCAGCGCGGTCCGGGCGTCCCGGCTCTGCTCATCAGTCTCACTCTGCAGGCGCGCCACTTCCTCGGAGAACTCCTGCACACGGCTACCGGCACCGTCCACCCGCTCCTGCAGCGCCCCGACGCGTTCCTGCACCTTCTCAAAGAGCGACTTCTCCACCTCGCTGAGCCGGTCGGCGTTCTGCTTTTCAAAGCCCGCCACGATTCCCGGCAGCGACTGATCCAGATCTTCGATCTTGGCCTGGGTGGCCTTAATGCGCTTACCCACTTTGTCCACGTACTCACTTTCGTCCCGTACGCGAGCGATATTCTCTTCCGTGCGCTGGGTGAGATTCATCAGCTGATCGAGAGCCTGTTCATATTCGGTAAGGCGCGCCCCAATCGTTTCGAGACTATCGGTACGGGAGTTGAGATCTTCTTCAATGGCGTTGATGCGCTTCAGTACTTCTTTGGCGGCTTTCTGGTGGACATCGACTTCGATACCGATGTCTTTGAGCATCGTCACCTTTTCAGCGACGATCTCGTCCATTTCGCCCTGCACGCGTTCGACAAAGCGTTTAACTTTCTCCAAGGACCGATTATTGCGGTCCAGCTGTCGGTACACGGCGAGTATAACCACCACGACCAGCAGCACGATGATATCGCTGATGGTAAAACCCATTGTTCCCTCTCCCAGTTCCCAAATCACCGGTTAGTATAGTGCACTTTCGCGAAAACTGTTAATCGTCTGGATGGTTTTGAACTTCCGGAAGGCGTTCAAGGATCCAGGTGTGCAAGGTGGAAAAGTCGCGAAACGCCATATCGGCGCGACCCGGCTTACGCGCATCGCCGCCGAGATGGGCAGTACGGAACCCGGCTGCCGCCGCGCCGAGGACGTCGTAGTGGTAGCTGTTTCCTACGTAGAGAATCTCCCGGGCGCGAAGCCCCATCCGCTGTTCAAGTTCCTCGAAGGGCTCTACGTTTGGTTTCAGATACCCCACGTCCTCCGCGGAAAACGCCACATCCCAATAGGTTTCGATGCCCAGCAACTCGAGTTTACCTGTCACGGGAAAATCACTCATCGCTGCCAGGGGTACCCCGCGACGGCGGAGTTCCGTGAGCAGATCCGTGACGCCGGGATAGAGCGGAACCCGCCCGAGCACCCGCTCCCATCGGCGGTAAATCACCTCATCGATGCGCTGGGTCGCCTCATCAGGAGAGATTTTGAGTCGCTGGGCGGTGAGTTCCGCCGTCTCGCGGCGGAGATCTGCAATGGGGTGACGCGTACGCACATCTTTGCGGGCCGCACCAAACGCTCGAAAGAGTCGCAGATGACTCAGCACGATCCCCAGGGAGGCGCGATACATACGTCGGTTCGGGTAGAGCGTGCCGTCTATATCGAAGGCGACTCCCCGGATGATAAAACTCTCTTCCACGGGGCCATCCTATCTGGTTTGGACGATTATTGTCACGGAGCCTTCCACCGGCGCGGATTGGCGATCGGCGGCGGCCTCGAACCGCCACT
>JAWOCO010000033.1:0-4825 GCA_046483765.1 Alkalispirochaeta sp.
AACCCGCGATCTCCGGCTTGACAGGCTATTGCGCCCCCCGTTTCACGGCGTATTCTGTTGGTTAAAACTGTATCAGCGTGTGTAGGGGGGTAGCGTCCCGCTTCTGACACTTGGAATCGAACCATACTTTGCAAACTTAACCAAACACTCCAGATGATATCGCTATTGTTGTGGGCTTTGAGTCGTTTCGCTCGGCAAGCCTCACGCCCATGATGCAATGCACCTGAACTCCGGTGCTATACCGCATCCAAGAATAATGAGTGACAAATGAGACTCAAATGAGGTCGTTATTCATGTGAGGTACAAACCATGAGGTGTATTACAGTCCGAGATTTGCGGTCATCTCCCGCTAAGGTATGGAAGGATCTTCCGGGAGAGAAAGAAATGATCATCACCAAAAATGGAAAACCGGTCGCGTTGCTCACGCCCGTAATAGATGGAAATATGGAAGCCACTCTTCGTGCTGTTCGAAAAGCAATGGCGGCGTCGGCGATTGAGAAGCTTCAATTCGACGCCCGGCAAAATGGGACTGATATGTTGTCTGACCACGAGGTTGAGCGTGAAATCGCAGAGACGCGAGCGAGAAACAAAGACCGGGGGTGACCGTGGATGCGCGTTGTCGTCGACACAAATATAGTTATTTCGGGGCTTTATCTCGGGGCTATTGAGAACGGGAACACCGCCAGCAATGATTCTCAAGTTGACCATATCAGAATCAATCCGAATTTTGGTAAATGAGACGATATCGATGGAACACGAGACCGTGCTCGGACGGAAGAAATTCAGTTTCGATCCTGAAGCGATTACCGATCCTATGTCCTTCATTCGCAACGAATCGGAACATGTTATGGCGATACCCGCCGGCAAGACGACTACAGATTCGGATGACCAGGTATTCTATGACCTCGCGATCTCAGGTCGTGCGGACTATTTGATTACGGGCATCATTGCCCATTTTCCAGAGGAAGATTGGATCCTGCCTCCACGTCGTTTCATTGAGATTGTTAGGGAAAGACCAAGAGACACATGAAACGATGCGGGCATAACAACCTCGTACTTTCTGCAGCAGGTTTTTGGTAGACGTGCGGAGACTCTTGGAGGCGCCCTGACTTATTCCAGCGCCCACATTGTCGCCGGCGGAGGGTGATATGAACTATGCCCGAACGTCAAGACAGCATTTACACCCCGTTTAAGAAATTTCTTTCGTAACCGCTCCACGAACCCATCCGGTGTGAAGATTTCAGTTTGTAGAGGCGGTGGTTATTACAGGCCTCGAGCGATGTCGGTTGTGGCGGCGTAATCGCGAATTCCGGGGAACGGCAACAGGCTGTCCCAGGGCATATCCGCTTCGTGATATCGCTCCACGTTACTGAGAACAAACCGAAGATAGGGCATAGGGTCGATCTCATTGGCGCGGGCGGTCGCGATGATGCCGCAAAGCCTTGCGGAGGCTTCCGCGCGGTGCACCTGGTGATGAAAGACCCAATTCTTGCGTTTATGCGGAGCTCCGCATAAACGCAAGAACTGGTTATTCTCCGTTAGTCCCAATGGTGCGGCGGCCTCGTGCACGATCTACTCCCTGATTGAGACGGCGAAAAAACAATCTGGAACCGTTCGCATATTTGTACTACGTTCTCGATCGGGCGCCACGGATTACCGACGACGATGAATGGGACGAACTGCTTCCCGGTAATCTCACGCAGGAGATCATCACCGCAAGCTAACCCGTGCCGGGGCGGTTAATTTGACGCTTACGAAACCGAGGACGGTCACCGTGCGTCCTTTGGAATGGTCCTGATTCAGACGCTTGGTGAGCAGCTCGGTGCCACGGTGCAATGCGACGACTCGACTGAGCGATCGGTGTTTGGGACCGGGACGCGATGGTCGCTGAAGGTACCAATATCGGCACGGTAGGCCGGCCGGTGGCTTTTTTACAGCAGAACATGATGAAACGAATAGTGATACGCACGGTTCTTGGTGCGATCGTGGGGGTCGTGGCGGGGTACTTCCTCTTTGCCGAGATTGCCGGGGGGAGGTTGAGCGTAACTGACCTGCTACCCAGCGGGTCGGCATCGGATATCGGGGGACGTTCCGAAAGCGATAAGGTCAGCCCGGCGAAACTTTCGCCAAAGGCTCCTTCCCCTCCATCGCAAGGATCAGGTTTTGAACCGCTTTGGTGGCCTGGCGCACAACGCTCTCATAGGTGCGGGACGCGATGTGAGGGGTGACGATACACCGCGGAGCGGTCAGCAGCGGATGGTCCGCGGGCGGCGGCTCCACATCAAGCACGTCGGTCCCGTACCCGCCCAGACGCGCCTCGTCGAGGGCGGCGACAACCGCATCTGTATCGACCAATTCTCCCCGCGCACAGTTCACGAGGAGCGCCCCCGGCTTCATCAACGCCAGTCGGGCGGGGTTGATCAACGCGCGCGTGTCTTCTGTGAGGCTGGTATGCAGCGAAACGATCTCCGCTTGACGGAGCAGTTCATCGACCCCGGCGCAGCGCTCAATCCGGTGCTCTGCGGCAAACTCCTGGGGCCAGTACGTATCCACGGCGATCACTGACAATCCGAACGCCTGTGCGCGCAGGGCAACTTCCCGTCCAATCCGCCCCAGACCGAGGATGCCGATAGTGCTTCCGTGCAGCTCGTGTCCGGTAAGGCGCTCCCAGCGACCCGCGCGGGTGATGTTTACCTCGTCAACCAGGTTCTTTTGCAGCGCAAGGAGCAGGGCAAACGTGTGTTCCGCCACCGTTGTGTGATTGACCCCCGGCGTGTAGCACACCGGGATGCCGAGCCGGGCCGCGGCGGTGACGTCGATCTTGTCAACACCGATCCCGTACTTGCTCACCACGCGTAACCGCGGGTGTCCGCGTTGCAGCACCGCCGCGGTCAGCGCGTCATCGCCACATATAAGGCCGTCAATGTCACCGATGAGCGCGTCGATCTCCTCTTCCCGCAACGGTCCCCGGGCGGTGACGATTTCCCACCCCGTCTCCGCAAGGAGTGCGTGATGCGGCCCCGGGGTGTCCTGAAAGGAGGTCGTCGTCACCAGTATGCGGGTGCTCATACGGTTGCGGTGGCGCGAGTGGTTGTGACGATCTCTATCGCCTCAGCGGTGAGGGTTGTGATCTTCCGGAAATCTCCCGCCGCGATCGCGTCACCTGGTACGATCCAGCTGCCGCCGACGGCGGCGACGTTTTTCTGGCCGATATACGCCGCCAGGTTGGAACCGCTGACGCCCCCTGTCGGCACAAAGCGGACGTGTCCGTACGGTCCTGCCAGTGCCTTTAGCATCGCAAGTCCTCCCGAGGCTTCCGCGGGAAAGAACTTCAGCAGAGTGAGGCCGAATTCCAGCGCCTGCTCCACCGTGGTGGGACTGTTGACGCCGGGGGTGATTGGGACATCGTTGTCTACGCAGTACTGCACAACTTTGGGATTGAATCCGGGGGTCACGATGTACTGAGCCCCCGCACCGACCGCCTGTTTCGCCTGCTCAACGGTGAGAACGGTGCCCGCACCGACGATAACGTCCGGAGCTTCCCGCCCGATGCGCTGGATCGATTCCGCAGCGCTGTCGGTGCGAAAGGTGACCTCCGCGACCGGCAGTCCGCCGGCGGAGAGCGCCTCGGCCAGGGGTACCGCGTGGTCCGGATCGGTGAGTTTAATGACCGGGACCAGCCCGTAGGCGGCGATCTTTGTATACACTGTCTGTTCCATAATCGTCCTTCCTTATCGGTCAACCCGGGCGTTGCCGCCGGATACCAGCTTCTCCACCTCTTTCAGGGACACCGTTGAGGTATCTCCGGGGGTTGTCATCGCCAACGCACCGTGGGCAACGCCGTAGTCGACGCACTGCTGGGGAGACATTCCCTGCAGAAAGCCGTAAATCATTCCCGAAGCAAAGCTGTCGCCGCCGCCGACGCGGTCAAGAATCTCGAGGCCTGGGAGTTCCATGGAGCGGTAGAACGTGCCGTCGGTCCACAGGAGCGCTTTCCAGTCGTTGACCGTTGCGGTGTGCACTTCTCGCAACGTCGTGGCCACCGCCTGAACGTTGGGGTAGGTTTTGCTCACGTCGGCGATCATCCGTTCATAGCCGGCGGTATCCAGACTGCTGAGATCTTCTGATCCCGTTTCAAAGCCAAGTCCGACGTGAAAATCCTCTTCGTTTCCGATGAGCACATCCACGTAGGGGACTATTTGCCGGTTTACCGCCCGCGCCGCGTCCGGTCCGCCCAGCGCCTTCCAGAGGGAAGAGCGGTAGTTCAGGTCGTAGCTGACGATCGTGCCGTGGCGCTTTGCGGCTTTCACCGCCTCAATCATGACGCCCGGTGTGGTTTCCGACAGCCCGGCGTAAATGCCGCCGGTATGAAACCAGCGCGCCCCTTCGGTACCGAACAGGGCTTCCCAGTCCACACCACCCTCGCGCAGCGCCGCTGCAGCGGATCGTGCGCGGTCGGATGTGCCGACGGCTCCCCGGACGCCGAATCCTCGCTCGGTGAAGTTGAGCCCGATGCGAACGTCGCGACCGATCCCGTCGTAGGGCATCCACGTCACGTGGCGCAGATCCACGCCGCCCTGCAGCATCAGATCCTCAAGGAGATAGCCCACCTCGTTGTCCGCCAGGGCGGTGACCACGGCGGTCCGCTGGTGAAATGCCCGGCGGAGGCCGCGGGTGACGTTGTACTCCCCGCCGCCTTCCCAGACCTGAAACGAGCGCGTGTTGCGGACACGCCGCTCTCCGGGGTCCAGGCGCAGCATCACCTCTCCAAGGGACACCGCGTCCCACATGCATTCATCGTTTGATCGAATCTTCATTGTTTTTC
>JAWOCO010000165.1:0-4265 GCA_046483765.1 Alkalispirochaeta sp.
CCAAAGTAGAACGGATAGTCTTTGAACCCGCGGAAGCCGCCGCTGTAGATGAAGAGATCCCAGGTGCACACGCCACAGGCCTCGACCTTTACCAGCAATTCGTGCGGCCCCGGGGCGGGAATCTCAACATCCCGCAGTTCTATCTGTTCCGGTGCCACGTACCATAGACTCTTTACCTTCATAACTGCCTCGTATGTATTGTACTCACGTCACTTACTGCTCGCGGAGTCGGTCCACGTAGACTGCCAGAATGATGATCACGCCCCGCACCAACTCCTGGAAGTAGGGAGAAATGCCCAGCAAGTTCATACCGTTATTGATGACCGCAATCAGCAGGGCACCGATTAAGGAGCCCCAAACCGTTCCGCGGCCACCACTGAGGCTGGTTCCGCCGATAACCACCGCCGCAATAACGGTGAGCTCATAGGTGAGGCCCGCGGTGGGACCCGCCGAGTTCAGCCGGGAGGTGAGAATCAAGGCACTGATGGCAGCGGTTGCTCCGGAGATCACATAGACCATCGTCTTAAAGAAGTCACTGTTAATTCCCGAGAGCTTGACCGTCTCCTCGTTGCCGCCGATGGCATAGGTGTAGCGTCCCAGGCGGGTCTGCGTGAGCACCGCCCACCCGATGAGCACAACCAGGAACAGGATAATCACCGGGAAGGGAATTCCCAGAATCACACCGCCACCGATAAATCGAAACGTCTCCGTAAACCCACTGATGGGATACCCATTGCTATAGATCAGAGTGAGTCCCCGGGCGATACTCATCATACCTAAGGTCACCACAAAGGGAGTAATGCCGCCTTTCGTCACGAGTAGGCCATTCACCAGACCAGCGGCGATCCCGACTCCCAGGGCCACCACAATGCCCACGAGGATGCCACCGCCATTTTGCATCGTTCCGGCGGCGATCATGCCCGATACCGCCATCACCGATCCCACGGAGAGGTCGATCCCCCCGCTGAGGATCACAAACGTCACGCCCACTGCCATCACACCGATAATGGAGGATTGCCGCACCACGTTCAGCAAGTTGTTGGGGGTCAAGAAATGCGGCGTCAGGGCCCACATCACTACGCACACCAGCACAAAGGCGATGATCATGCCGTAGTTCTTCAAGATGTGGGTAAGTTTCTCTTTCATCGTCGTTGCTCCTTCACTCATGACGCATCCTCCACGATTCCAAAGGCGGCGCGCATCACCTGCTCTTCAGTTGCTTCATTCCGGTTGAACTCACCGGTGATCTTCCCTCCCCGCACGGCGATAATCCGATCCGGGATGTTCATAATTTCCGGTAGCTCCGAGGAGATCATAATGATCGCCGCTCCATCTTTGGCAAGCTTCTGCATAAGCTTGTAGATTTCGACCTTGGCCCCCACGTCGATTCCGCGGGTGGGTTCATCGAAGATGTAGATCTTGGCCCGCCGGACGAACCACTTGGACAACACTACCTTCTGCTGGTTTCCCCCGGAGAGGTTCCTCACCGTCTGTTGGAGAGAGGGAGTCCGGACACCGATCAGGTGCACGATCTCCTCGATAACCGGTCGCAACTTCGAGAACGTGATGCGCCCCAACCGGCTGAACGAGTTCAGTACCGGCAAGGCCACGTTGTCAAAGACGGATTGCCCCAATACCAGCCCCTGTTCCTTGCGTTCCTCCGGAATCAGGGCGATTCCGTGATTCACCGCGTCCCACGTGTTCTCAATAGCTACTTCCTTGTCGTCCAGGAAGATCGTGCCACTGTCCTTCTTCAAGTAGCCGAAGATCAGTTGCGCGATTTCCGTCCGGCCCGCTCCCACAAGCCCCGAGAATCCTACGATCTCCCCACGCTTCACGTTGAACGAAACATCGTCGCACACGCCGGCTTTCGTGAGATGCTCCACCCGCAGTGCTTCTTCACCGAACTCGACTTGTTCCTTGGGGTACTGCTCCTCCAGCTCCCGACCCACCATATCCTCAATGAGACTGTCGATCGTGACCTCTTCAAGTGCCTTTGATGAGATCCGCCGGCCGTCCCGCAAGACCGTAACGCGATTGGCGACGCGCCAGATTTCTTCCAGCCGGTGTGAGATGTACACCAGCGACACACCATCACTTTGCAAGCGATTGATGAGCTCGAACAACCGATCCACTTCGTGACCGGTAAGCGCCGCCGTGGGCTCATCCATCACCAGAATCTTGGCGTTCAGGGAAAGCGCTTTGACGATCTCCACAACTTGTTGGTAGGCCGGTCCAATCGACGCGACCTGTGTAAACGGTTTGAGAGGAACATCAAAGGGCTCGACGAGGGCGCGAAAGTCCTCACCCATCTTCTTCCAGTTGATGGCGCCGGACTTCAGGAGTGGCTCCCGTCCCAGAAATACGTTTTCCGCCAGACTCAAATGCGGAACCAGGTTTAGTTCCTGGTAGATAACTCCCACGCCGGCGTCGATCATCGACCGCGGCCCGGTGGGTTCTATTGGCTCGCCTTCCAGTCGTAGCACGCCGGAATCGGCGCGGTGCACACCGGCGAGAATCTTCATGAGGGTTGACTTGCCGGCACCGTTTTCTCCGACCAGCGCATGGACATCTCCACGTTCCAGATCAAAGTCAACCGCGTCCAGCGCTCTCACTCCGGGAAAGGATTTGCTGATCCCCTCCATGCTTAATAACGGCACGTCCATACCTCCTGGTGCGTCCGCAAACAGAGGGCCGATCGTGAATCACAATCGGCCCTCCCGGTCATACTACCCAAGTGTTGTCGCCCAGATCATTGACTGGTGACGGGCTCGGGGCTGATGAAGACCACATCATCTTCCGGCTCGGTGCCGTTGTTGATGTAGTCCACCAGATACTGCAGGGCCTGACCGGCCTGGTCACCGGGGAACTGGTCCACCGTGGCATCCAGGAGGCCGTCCTCGATATAGGAGAACGCATCCGGCGTGGCATCAAAACCAACCGTCACGATATCCTCAACTTCGATTCCACTTCCGCGCATCGCCTCGATGGCACCGATGATCATTTCATCGTTGGCGCCGAAGACGGCGTCAAAATCGGGATTGGACTGGATCAGGTTCTCCATGACCGTCTGTGCCTCGGCGCGGTTAAAATCGGCCGGCTGACTGGCGATGATTTCCACATCGGACTCATCCATGACTTCGTTGAAACCGGTGGAGCGGTCGATCGCCGCGGAGGCTCCCGGAGTTCCTTCGAGTTCGATGACGCGGCCGGAACCACCGAGCTGCTCAATAATATAGCGAGCCGCTGCGCGACCACCTTCTACGTTATCCGCACCTACGTGAACCAGGATATTGTCCGTGTCGGCTTTGCGGTCTACCGATGCCACGGGAATTCCCGCTTCCATGGCGCGCTCCATAACCGGAACCTGAGAATCAACCGTGATGGGAGAGATCAGGATCGCGTCCACACCGCGAGAGATAAAGCCCTCGATATCTGCGGTCTGCTTCGCCGAGTCGTTCTGGCCATCGGCAAAAACGATCCGCGCCCCCAGCTCTGCGGCAGCCTCTTCAGCCTGGTCGCGCATCGTCACAAAGAACGGAAACTGCAACCCCGGCACCGACATGCCGATAACGATTTCGCCGTCGTCGGCGGTTTCTCCGCGTCCGGCAGCAAATGCCCCGAGCGGGACCAATAGTGACACTACAATTGTGAGCAGAAGAATTTTCTTCATAGCCATCTCCTTTTACCGTGTGTGATGTGAAACAGTCCGTTCCACCTAACTTTTCCGCAATCCAACGGTCTTAACCGTTACGGTTACGCATTGTCGATCTCCCGCCGACATCACCTCCTTGCTACGTATTGTCAGCTCCTCTGAATACGGCCGCGGTTTACACCGCAGGACCAAAGTGCTTCAACATAACCAGGTTTTCATAGTCACTCGTATTCGTAATTTGCACTCCTGAGCGGGCGGCATCGGCAGCAACAAATACCTCATCCTCCGTCATCTCCCCAAAACGGATCATCGATGGTGATGAAATCGATAGCGGGCCCATGGTACCCCGTCCCTGCACGACGATCGCCCCGTAGGCACCGTTGTCCGAGATTTCCACCGTACGCCCCGGAAGCACGGTGAGTTCCTTGGCGCTGAAATACTCGCTCTTGTAGGTAACCCACATCTCCTCGTAGCCGTGCTCCCGCATTTCGTTGACATCGTTGACAGGCTTTGGCGGCGAGAAGCGGTTGCGGTACAGGTCCGGATCCACGTTCAGGTCCCAATCGATCAGACTCATAATGAAGTCCAGATCCTGGTGCTTGTCCTCGGG
>JAWOCO010000071.1:0-4806 GCA_046483765.1 Alkalispirochaeta sp.
CGGCAAGCGCCACCACCGACGCGGTGTTGCACGCCACCACGATCGCTTCAATCGGGTACGTGCTGATCACGGAGGTAATCACGCGGAGTACCCGGTTGCGCACCACCTCCGGCTGTTTATCGCCATAGGGGAACGCGGCATCATCGGCCACATACAGACATTGCCGGGAGGGATTCCGCCGCTGGAACTCCTCCATGTACACCAGGCCGCCGATTCCGGAATCGAAGAAGAGTATCATCGACCGTGCTTACGAAAAGAGTGAATCGAAATCACTGCGAGCCTGGGATCCGCCGCCGGAGGATCCACTGTGCCGCGGATCCTGGGCAAGTCGAAAGTAGTCGCAAAAGTTACTCCGTTCCTTTTCGAATACCGGATCCGGAATCGTCTCACGACAGTCCCAGTGAGCACCAGGTTCATAGAAGACGCAGTTCCGGCAGCACCGCACCGGCGCGTTGCACTGGGGGCACTCCAGGGAGCGGGTTACCACGAGATCCCGGGGAAAGGTATAGCCACATTTGTAGCACTTAGCCATGGGGGAATTGTATCGGTGCCAAATTGCTTGTGCAAGTTTATTCGGCCCCCTACACTACAGGCATGTTTGTTCGTTCCTGCAGCGCTGAAGAACTGAACCACCTTCTCTCCTCCGGGGATTCCGTGCTGGAGTACCTGGACTGCCGCGGTATTCGCGTGGAGGGTCTCGATTTCTCTCACCGCCATTTGCGATGGGTCCGGTTCTCGCAGGCGCAGCTGCGGCACTGCTCGTTTCGAGAGGCCACGCTGGAGTGCGTGTTCGCGGACCTGGCTACCGTGGAACACTGCGGTTTTGACGATTCGTTTGTTTTTGAATCGGTCTTTGCGGGAACGCACATGCAGGACACCACCTTCGTCGGGGCCACCGCGGATCAATGCAATTTTAACGGTATAGAAGCGCGGGACTCCGATTTCAGCGATGCCTCGCTGAGACAGAGCCGGTTTCTCAACGCGCGGCTTACGGCGGTGGCCTTCATCAATTGCGACCTGAAGAATACGCTGTTCCAGTTCAGCACCCGCGACCAGGTGAGTTTTAAGCATTCCAACTACGAGGAGGCGTGTTTCTAATGGCGCTCCCGGAACCCAAGCTCCATGTGATCCCCTACTTCTCTCCCGAGAGTGAAACGACTACCTATGTGGTATCTCGTCGCGGCTGTTCGGCAGCCGTCCTGATCGATCCGGTGCACGTGAATCGTGATTTCCTGCACATTCTCCTCCAGCATGACCTCACCGTGACCACCGTCTGTATTACGCATCCTGAGTCGTATATGCGGCACGCGCTGCGGACGCTGCACAAGATCTTCGATTTTCGCGTGGTGGCGGGGTCTACGGAACTTCCGGTACCTACCCCCGTGCATCACCTGGATGGTGAGGAAACGATCGATTGTTGCGACTTCAGCCTGCGAGCGATTCCTATTCCTCCCCACTCACGCAGTTCGTACATCTATCAGGTGGAATCCCTGGTCTTTACCGGATCAATTATTCACGCGGGAACGCTGGGAGAAACGGCCAACGCCTTTTCGGAAGCGTTGCTGGTGGCCACAGTGAAGGATTACCTCTTTCCCCTGCCTGAGGGCACGTTGATGCTGCCCTCCGTGGGGCCGCCCAGCACCCTTAAAGCTGAGCAGACGTTGAGCCCCTACTATCGGGAGGAATTGTGATTCCTTCCTGGGCGTTGAGGCGGGAGAGAACCCGACGAAAACGATCGGCCACCGGTGCCGTGAACGTCTCCACTGCGCCCCCGGGTCGGGGAACCACGGAGAGCCGGTGGGCGTGGAGCATCAAGCGCTCCTCGGGGAAACGGCGGTCCGGGCGCGCATAGAGGGGGTCTCCGAGAATCGGGTGACCCAGGTGCTGCATGTGCACCCGGAGTTGGTGCGTTCGGCCGGTGGATGGAAACAGTCTCACCAGCGCGTAGGCGGTACCGTACTGCGCCACCACCTCGTACCGGGTGCGCGCATCGCGGGCACCGGGAGGAACGGGAGGCTCCTTGTTGGCGTTGAGCCGCATCTCACCGCTTACTGCAAACCGGATGCGATTGCGCGGATCCCGCGACAACGGGGCGCTGAGCACTGCCGCCGGCGGCGAGGGAATTCCCTTCACCACTGCCAGGTACTCCTTGTACACCGCGTGCTCCTTGAATTGCTGTACCAGCCACTCGTAGGTGTCGGGATTCCGCGCGATGATCATGACCCCACTGGTTTCCTTATCCAACCGATGAACGATTCCCGGGCGGTGCGTTTCGGCGGCGCCCTGGTCCTGCAGCTCGAAATAGGCATCGTCCCGATAGCGCCCCGCCAGAGCGTGGACCAGGGTGCCGCTGGAGTTGCCGGCGCCGGGGTGGACCACCATCCCCTGAGGTTTGTGGATTACCAGATAGTCCGGCTGTTCCGCAATGATCTGCAGCGGAATATCCTCGGCGGCCGTGGATACCGTTTCCGGAGTGCTCAGAGACACGTGCAGCACATCTCCCGCCCTGACCCGGGTGGAGAGTCGGACGGCAACACCGTCGCGGAGCAAGGCAATCGCGTGGCTTTTCAGGCTGCTTCGCGGCAGGTCGGGAACGTGACGGACGATGCAGTGATCAACGCGGAGTCCCTCGTCCTCCGGGGAGCACTCCACGGTAAAGGTATGATTCATGGCGCGGAATCCTGTGTTTCGCGGCGCCCCAGGACAAAATCGGCCACCGCCACGCCCACACTGATGAGCGCGCCGGAGACGATGAGTCCTACCCGCTCCGAACTGTTATAGCGGGGGCCCGATTGGGGCGAGAAGAAGCCGGGAACGTACTCCTGTCGGAGTTCGCCAGCGGCGGCGCTCTGGTAGGTAAACCGCCCGAGCTGATACCCGATACCGCTGATGATCATCGCCACCGGAAACGCCCCGAGAGCGATAATCTCTCCCCGACGCAGATCCCGCGCCCATTGCGGAAACTCATCGGGATCGTAGGGGGCCGGCTCATCGAGCCATGCCGGTTGTTCCTGCTCATCC
The DNA here is from genome assembly GCA_046483765.1 of Alkalispirochaeta sp. Classification (GTDB taxonomy): domain Bacteria; phylum Spirochaetota; class Spirochaetia; order DSM-27196; family Alkalispirochaetaceae; genus Alkalispirochaeta. The sequence continues at coordinate 3,022 of JAWOCO010000071.1, forward strand.
GGTTCGGAGTCGGAGCTATCCTGGGCGGACAGCGGCGGTGTGCCACCGGTACCGGCGAGTAGTGTCATCGCCAACAGGAGTGAAAGCACCCGCGTCATACCGTGACTCATGAATCCCGCGCTCCAAACAGAGCCGTTCCCACCCGGACGGTGGTGGCGCCCTCCATAATCGCGTACTCGTAGTCGTTGCTCATTCCCATGGAGAGTTCAGACAGCGGGAGATCGGGAAAATCTCGCGCGAGGTGCTCGGAAAACTCCCGGAGGGAGGCAAAGGCGCGGCGCAGTTCTCCCTCGTCCGTGCTGATGGGGCCGATCGTCATGAGTCCGGTGATGGTGAGCGAAGTCAGAGGCGCAACCGCGGTAACCAGCTCGGTGAGCTGATCGTAGGTGCGGACGCCCTGTTTGGAATCCTCCCCGGAGGTGTTGACCTCCAGCAGGATCGGCAGTTTGCGCTGCTGTTCCGTGAGGCGATCGTGCAACGCGCGGGCGGTGCGCTCGGCATCAATGGAATCTACCGCGTGATAGAGGCGGGCCGCATCGCGCGCCTTGTTGCGCTGTAGGTGTCCAATGAGGTGAATTTCAGCATCCTCCGGAAATAGGTCCTGCCGCGCCTCCGTCTCTTGGACCCGGCTCTCCCCGAAAAGGCGCAGACCGGCGGTAACCGCCTCCCGGATTCGATCAACGGGTTGGCGCTTACTCACCGCCATGAGACGGACTTTGGCAGGCGAGCGTCCTCCCCGATGGCAGGCGTCTGCGATGCGGTCAGTGATGCGGGCAAGGTTCTCGGCGACGTGCGACATACGTTGATAATAGCACTTGGGCGGGGGCGTTGACGATAGTCAATGCGGGGGGTAACTTCTGGTTAACTATGAACGAATCACTATGGTCCTCACGCCAGACAGCAACGTGGCGTAACAAGCTTGGACTGGCAGAAATGTTGAAGGGCGGCGTCATTATGGACGTCACCACCCCTGAACAGGCACGCATCGCCGCCGACGCCGGCGCGCAGGCGGTTATGGCGCTCGAGCGCGTTCCCGCGGATATCCGGGCCCAGGGGGGCGTGGCCCGCATGAGCGATCCCGCGATGATCGAGGAAATTCAGAAAGCGGTATCTATTCCCGTCATGGCGAAATGCCGAATCGGACATATCTCGGAAGCCCGCATTCTCGAGGCGATGGGAGTGGATTTTATTGATGAAAGCGAGGTGCTCACCCCTGCCGATGATCAATACCATGTCGATAAACACGGGTATAAGGCCCCCTTCGTATGCGGATGTCGGAATCTCGGCGAAGCGCTGCGACGCATAGGGGAAGGTGCCGCACTGATACGGACGAAGGGTGAAGCGGGTACCGGCGATATCGTGGAGGCGGTGCGCCACCTGCGTACCGTGACCCAGGAGATTCGTTCCCTGCGGAACATCTCTTCCGATGAGATCATGACCCGTGCTAAGGAGCTCGGGGCTCCCTACGACTTGGTGGCCGAAGTCGCTGAGACGGGGAAGCTTCCCGTGCCCAATTTCTCCGCCGGTGGTGTGGCGACTCCCGCCGATGCCGCGCTTATGATGCAGCTGGGGGCGCAGGCGGTCTTTGTGGGCTCCGGGGTCTTTAAGTCCAATAATCCGGAACGCCGGGCCCGAGCGATCGTGGATGCTGTGGCCTACTGGGACGATCCCGAAAAGCTCATCGAAATCTCCCGGGGTATCGGTGAACCGATGACCGGTATCAACGTCTCCGGCATGGTGCAGGAAGAGCGTCTTGCCGGACGTGGCTGGTAGACCGCTGGTTAC
>JAWOCO010000143.1:0-3816 GCA_046483765.1 Alkalispirochaeta sp.
TTCTTCTTGGCATTCGGTGTCTTCTGGCTCTATCCGATCATCAGCACCTTTGTCACTAGCCTCACCAACGAAGACTTTACGCAATTTGGCCGAGATTTTATCGGTCTAGAGAATTACACCCGAGAAATTACCTCGGCGGGGTTCTGGCGATCCTTCCTGAACACCTGGATTATCTGGTTGCCGAACATCATTTTGCAGTTGGGAACCGCGCTGTTTCTGGCGGTGATGCTTACCAACGTGCAACTGCGGCCCAAAGGGGTCGGCGTCTTTCGGGCTATCTTCTTCTTCCCCAATCTGGTCACCGTGGCTTCTATCGCGATCCTGGCGTACGCCGTGTTGGATTGGCAGTCGGGTGTGCTTAACCAGATCGTCTTTGGTACTGAACCGGGCGCCCGGGAAAGCTACGTGTTCTGGCTCAACGACCCAATCGCCACGCGGGTGGTGGTGGCGCTGATTCAGACGTGGATGTGGTTCGGCTACACCATGATTCTGTTCATGGCGGGCATCCAGGCGATTCCCCAATCGCTCTTCGAGGCGAGTATCGTGGACGGCGCGTCCTCATTTCGGATGTTCCGCTCGATCACCTTGCCGCTGTTAAAGCCGGTCATGGTGTACGTGGTAATTACCTCGCTCATCGGTGGCATGAACATCTTTGACCTGCCCTGGATTCTCACCCGCGGAACCGGGGGGCCGGACCAGAGTCTCAGCACGATCGTGGTCTATCTGTACAACCGGGCGTTCCGTTTCTACCAGTTGGGATCGGGAGCAGCCGTCTCCTATCTATTGCTGGTATTCACCGGCTTCTTTGCGGCGCTGTATCTCCGTTTCATTGGATTCGGTAAGGAGGACGCGTAATGGTAACGCGACGTATTCAACGACTGGTCCTGTATATGATTCTCCTAACGATTGCTTTTGTGAGCATCGCCCCGTTTTACGTGATGATCGTCAACGCGACGCGCAGCAGCCAGGAGATCAACCGCGGTCCCACGCTGATCCCGGGAGATAATCTTGCCGAGAACTGGAACAACCTGCTCTATGGCAAACGTGATCCCGAGACGGGACTCAGATCCGGCGGCATCAACATACCTCGGGGATTCATTAACTCCCTGGTAATTGCGTTGAGCGCCACGCTGCTCTCCGCGTATTTTTCGGCGGTTACCGCCTACGGGTTCGCGATGTATCGCTTTCCCGGCCGGGGAGTGCTGTTTGCCGTCGTTCTGGCGGTGATCATGCTCCCCCCAACGATCATGTTGGTGGGCCTGTTCAAGCTGATGATCGGAATCGGACTGTACGACAGCCGGCTGGCGCTGATCCTCCCGGCGATCGCCAGTCCGTACGTGGTCTTCTTTCTGCGGCAGTACGCGGTGAGCGTGGTCAATCGCAGCCTGCTGGAGGCGGCCCGCATCGACGGGGCGGGGGAGTTTCAGATCTTCAACAAGATCGCCCTGCCGTTAATGATGCCCGGTGTGGCCACAATGTCGATCTTCACCTTTCTGGCGCAGTGGAACAACTATCTCGTGCCGCTGACGCTGTTAAATAGCCAAGAGAAGTACACGCTACCGTTGCTGATTCAGCAGCTCAATACCACTACCTACCAACGCGACTTCGGCGCAATGTATCTGGGAATCGCCCTGAGCGTGGTCCCGATTATCGTGGCCTTCGCGTTTCTGTCGCGGTATCTGGTAAGCGGTATCAGTTTTGGCGCGGTAAAGGAGTAACACCACAGCACCCCTGCTGCACACAGCGTATTGGAGAATCACCATGCACAACTCACCGTCAATCACCATTAATGGTCTTCCGCTGGAGGTGTCTGCCGAGGCACCTTCCGGCGGCTCCGTTCAGGAGCAGGAGACCGCCTACTACGAGATTCGCCACTGTGACCACATGCAGCCGTTTCTCATGACCGTGGCCGGTAGCTCAAACCACTGGATGTATCTCTCCAGTAGTGGGGGCCTTACCTGTGGTCGGGGAAGTCCCGATCAGGCGCTCTTTCCCTATTACACCGACGACAAGATTCACGAGTCGATTCACACCACCGGTCCCTTCACGGCGATCCGCGTGCACCTTGATGCGGCCGAACCGGCCGCCGGCGGGACCGCCTCGCTATGGCTTCCCTTCAGCGAGCGCTACCGCGGCCTGTACCAGATTTCCCGGCGCCTGCTCAAAAGCCATGCAGGAGACCGCGTCGTGTTTGAGGAGCACAACTGGACGCTGGAGCTGGTTTTTCGCTACGCCTGGCGGTTTAGCCGGCGCTTCGGCTTTGTGCGGACGGCTGAGCTACGCAGTGAGGCCGCGTCTCCCCGCCGAGTGGATATTCTGGACGGCGTGCGTAACGTGCTTCCCGCCGGGGTGGACCGCGGTACTCAGGAGCGTGCCAGCACGTTGGTGGACTGCTACAAAACCGCCGTGCTGGAGCGCCCCGCCGATCTCGCGATCTACGCGATGAGCTCTATCATTACCGACCGGGCGGAGCCCAGTGAGGCGCTGCAGGCGGCGGTGGCATGGCATGCGGGACTGCCGGAACCCACGGTACTGCTCTCCGAGGAGCAGGTTGAGGCGTTTCTCGGAGGATCCTCGTTGCAGCCGGAGTCCGTTATTCGCGGGCGTCGTGGGGCATTTTTCACCGCCGCCACCGTGACCGTCGGTCCCCAGGATGGGGCATCCTGGCTCACGGTGCTGGATACCGCGCTGGATACCGCCGCCGTGGCGGACCTGGAACTCCTGCTATCTCAACACCGGAGCGCTCCAGACCGCTTCTCCCTCGTCATGACCGATGTGGCGGCCGGGGAAGATGAGCTGGCGCGGTTGGTAGCCGCGGCGGATGGAAACCAGGTCGGTGCCGACATCCTGGTTGCCGTTCGTCACTATTCCAACGTGTTGTTCAACATCATGCGCGGCGGAATTTTCGCCGAAGGCTACGTGATCGACCGCGATGACCTGCACGCGTATGTGGCTATCCGCAATGCCACCGTTGCCCAGGGCCATCGGGCGTTCCTGGAAGATCTTCCGGAGCGGGTACCCTATGGTGAGCTGCAGTCACTCACCGAGGGCCGGAACGATGCGCACTTGACGCGCTTGGTGGGAGAGTATCTGCCGCTCATGTTCAGCCGCCGCCACGGCGATCCCAGCCGGCCGTGGAACCGCTTCTTCATCGATGTGGAGCGTCCGGACGGCGGTCGAAAGCGCTCGTGGCAGGGGAATTGGCGCGATATCTTCCAGAATTGGGAAGCGCTGGCACTATCGTATCCGCGATACCTGCCGGCGATGATTGCGACCTTTCTCAACGCCTCCACTGCGGACGGGTACAACCCGTATCGCATATCTCGCGCTGGGATCGACTGGGAGATCATGGACCCGGACGATCCGTGGTCAAACATCGGCTACTGGGGTGACCACCAGATCGTGTACCTGTGGCGCCTTTTGGAGTTGGCTCGGCGCTACGAACCGGGGACGCTGGAACACGTTTTGGACGTACCGGCTTACGCCAGTGCGTCGGTACCCTATCGCATTAAACCCTTCGATGAGATAGTGCGAAATCCGTACGATTCGATAATCTACGACGACGCGTGGGCCGCGCTGGTGGCGGAACGGGTAGCGGCGATCGGAACCGACGGCAAGTTGTACCACCAGGCGGGACGGGTCCATCTGGTATCACTCACCGAAAAACTTCTGATGACCGCCCTCACCAAGATCAGCAACTACGTGCCCGGCGGTGGGATCTGGATGAACACGCAGCGCCCGGAGTGGAACGATGCCAACAACGCTCTGGCCGGGTGGGGGCTGTCCCTGGTGACGTTGGCCTACCTGCGGCGGGTC
>JAWOCO010000181.1:0-14398 GCA_046483765.1 Alkalispirochaeta sp.
CATCGATCTGGTTTGAACTACTGTCGTTGGTCATCGTAGGCTTGAACAATGCGTTGCACCAGTGCGCTGCGCACGACATCCTCGTGGTTGAGATAGGAGACACGGATATCTTCCACATCGCTGAGAATCTTGATCGCGTGGATGAGGCCCGACGCGCTCTGGCGGGGAAGATCGACCTGGCTGATATCACCGGTGACGACGGTCTGCGTGTTTTCTCCGAGACGGGTGAGAAACATCTTCATCTGTTCCCGGGTGGTGTTCTGGGCTTCGTCCAGGATCACATAGCTATCACGTAGGCTGCGTCCACGCATGTATGCCAGCGGCGCGATTTCAATGACGTTTTGCTCTTCCAGGCGCCGAATGATCTCAAAGGGGACTAACGCCTCGATGGCGTCGTAGAGTGGACGCAAATAGGGACTGATCTTCTGGGTCAAATCTCCCGGCAAGAATCCGAGACTTTCCCCCGCTTCCACTACCGGACGGGTGAGTACCAGTTTCCGCTTGCGCTTCGCCAGGACTTCGCGCAGTGCGTGCGCCACGGCGAGATACGTTTTGCCAGTGCCCGCCGGTCCTACGAAAAAATTGAGAGTAATCGCGTCCAGCGCTTCCAGGATACGCGCTTGGCGCATACTGCGCGGAAAAACCTTGGTTCCGGCGGCGGGAATCTCGATGGGGCTCCGACGCAGATCGTCGGCACTCCGTCCATCATCGACGGTAAGATCTTGGTGTAATGCTCGGATCAGTCCCTTACTCGGCGTGTGGCCACGGAGACTGTGCTGTTCGAGCTCACTCATGAGAGAGACAAATAGGTGCTGTTGCTGACTACTGTCACTGTCGAGATGTAGTTCGTTTCCTCGAACCAGTACCGGAGCCTGAAACAGCTCCTCCAGAATCCGAAGATTCTGATCGTTGACACCACAGATCTGCTGTAGCGTTTCTCCGTCGGACAGAACCAGCGCTGTACTATCTGACATTACACTCCTTTGCAGCAGTATAGAGAGACGCTTCCTGCCGGGTCAAGTGTTATGGTGAGGTCGCCATCCCTCATTCCCCAAACTCAACGCTGCCATCCTCTACTTCAATGGAACGGCGCAGTTCCGGAATCGGGCGCCACCGCAGCAGAATCGAGAAGATGCTCCGCCAGCGATAGGTCTGGGGTTGGGCCTCCTGGTCAAGTTCGGGACGTCCGGAATAGTCCAATCGCAGCTCCCAATCTTCCAGATCGTGAATCGCAGAGATGGTGAGTGAGTCCAATTTGAAGAACGTTGTTTCCCGGCGCTCCCGATTGAATAGCCGTAGACTATCGGCGAGATCGGTGGTCAGAGAGCGGTGCGGTCGGTCAACCTGTTCCGCTAAAGACGGTACATACTGGTAGATCAAGTCGTTTCGCGAGCGCGCGGCGAACTCGAGTTCCAGGAAGCGATAGATATCGAGGGAAAAGCCGTAGGTCAGCAGGAGCGAACTATTGGTGAAGCGCTGCAGGTCCATGTCTAGATCCGCGTCGCCGGTGAGGGCCAGGTCGATGCGCCGCTTCCAGGTGTGCACGGTACGGTCCACGCTGACACCGACGGTGGCGTTGGTCCACTGAAACGACTCAGTGGCATCCTGTTGCCATCCGCTGCCGGGGGTAAAGGTGTAGCCACTCCCGTGGCGCCCGGTAAGAGCGGCATTAACCCCGTACCCGGCGAGGGAGGTCCGTGTCTGTTCGAGACGAATCGCCTCGGTGTCGTATTCGAAGCGTTGGGCAAACCGCAGTTGGTCATCGAAGAGTGATACCTGATGATTCTGCACGAGGTTATCCGGCTCCCACCCGTCGTCAGTCTCCCGATACCCGCCGGAAAGCCGGCTCACCATGGGGCCGGTTTCCACCTCGAGCTCGCCCAGATAGGACCTGAGTCGTGGGGGAATATCGGAGGTGGCGGTGAAACGCTGCCGGGAGTCCCCGAGCGACCAGACAAACCGAGCCTGAGCACGATGGGTGGATACGTCATCGCGGGTCCACTCGCCCCAGCGGCTGTCGTACCGGGGAGTGTTGTCCGCGGTGACCTGGGAGAACTCCCGCACATATGCCAGGGAATTCAGCTGGTACTGCAGCGATGACTGCTCCAGCGGCTGCACATCCCGCAGCGGATACCCGGTGAGAGATGTGCGTTGCGTTAGGGAGTTCCCGCGGTACTGAAACGCGCTCAACAGGAGTTGATCCCGCTCAGACTCACTGACCTCGCTGGTGATCATCGTCTCCTGGTAACGATGATCCAGTGCCAGGGAGTTGCGGAACACGAGATAGGAGTACGCATCATTGGCGGATGTGGTCAGTTCGGCGCGGCTCCGCGTTTGGAACGTGCTGTAGCGCCAATCGAACCCCACATCTGACCCGGATTCCCACTGTGCGTTATCGGTGAAGCGGTCGTATCGAACGTTGGGGGTGATCGTATAGTTGACTGAGAACGCTCCATCCTCAGCAGGCGGAATACCGGCGGCGTCTGGAGCTATCCGCGGCAGTCGAAAGCGCTCCTCCTGGTCTTCCTCATCGCGGTCGTCGCGATCCCACGGTGGGCGGAGGTCAGGGCTATCCTCCTGGGGCGCTTCTTCCTCATCGGGGGAATCATCCGGGGAAGCGGAGGACCGCGGATAGTCGAGCAGCGTCCCTCTCACTTCAACCGCCATATCCGGGAGGACGATCGACTCCGGGTAGAAGAAGCGGAGCTCGGGACTGTTGTCACTGTCGGAGCGCGTCACCGCGTCAGGCAGGTTCTCCGCGGAGCGGGTCTGCCAGTTGACGCGTGCCCGCAGTGATCGCACGGAGAATGAGGAAACCCACGGTCGGAGGTCGGCCGGTACGGAGGGACGCCACGCCAGGGAAGTTTCCCAGGTGGTGGAGGAGACCGAGCTGCCGTTCTCCGTGGCGTCCTGGGTGGTGCCGGAGTTGAGAAAGACTCCCCAGTCGATCGCTTCGCTCCGCGTTCCGTAGTCTCGGCGGAACTCCGGGTCGGAGAGCATGAGCATCTTCAGCGAGAGCGACACCGCCTCAATTTGGGTGGAGGTGTCCAGTTCCGCCTCATACCGAAAAGGAGTTTCGCGTCCCAGAAACCACCCGGTATTCCAGTGCTGTCGCGCCTGGCCGTTGTTATCGATATACCAGGAGGAATAGGTGCCGCCCCTGAGATAGATGTTCCGGCTGGCTCCCAGGCCGAGGCGCACGTCCAGTCGGTCTATCCCGCCGAGATCCGGCAATGCGGCATCCACCCCGGCGTACGCCCCGAGGGTGGTATAGGCGTCGAGCATCACCTTGAGGTTCCATCCGGCCGGCTGTGCCGGCGGCGGCTCGTCGGGAACGCGAAGGAAGAGCCCTTCGATCCTCCGGTCTTCTCCCTCTCCATCGTCGGCCAGGCGCATAATCGAAATCGGCGGATCTCGTTCATCACTTTCACCGAGGAGATAGGTAGTGGTCTGAATGAACTGGCCTTCCCGGGTGCGCGTACCCAGGGCGGGATGGAAGAAGAGGCGATCTCCCGGCAGGAAAAACGCCGGCAGGTAAAACATCGGTACGCGGCCCACGTAGAGCACCGCATTTCGCAGCCCCCATTCACCGGGTGCCAAAATCCAGATCCGTTGCGCGCGGATGCGATAGTTGGGCGGATCGGCTTGGGAGGAGGTGATCGTTCCGCCGTCCACCACGATGATCTCTTCCGCCGAGCGGGTGATGCGTTCGCCCTGCACCGAGAAATCGACCTCTTCCGTCTCCGCGGAATCCCGCGTTTCGGTGATGCCGTGAATGAACACGCCCTCCCAGGAGTCGATGCGAAAGACGATCGTCTCCCCGCGGAAATCCTCCGTACCACCCTGCTGTTCGGTGGTGTAGCGGACGCCACCGGTGGCGGAGAGTAGGTTCTCGGAGAGATTGACCACGATTTCCTGTGCTTCAATACGATGAACGGTGGTGCCGTCATCGAGGGTGAGTACTACGCCGCCGGTGAGGCGCAGGTACTCCTCGTCGGTTTCTTCTACCGAAAAAAAGTCGCTTCCCCGCGCTTGTTCGATACGGAGTACCGAAACATCCGGTTCACCTTCACCTTCACCTTCACCGTCAACGTCACCTTCAGGGCCACCGGGGTCTGCTGCGTCGGAGGACGGCGGATCGGTATCCTCATCGGGATCATCGTGCGCCTCCAGGGTGGCACGGTCGAGCCCGTAGGCGTCCAAGATGCGATCTTCCACCGCCCGCCGGCTTCCTCGCACGCTCAATCCCAGACTACGTGCCCAGTTCAGCAGCTCTGCGGTGGGCGCGGTGTCAAGGTCGGAGAGGAGGGTGCGCTCGAAGAGGGTCCCTTCCCGGGATTCGGCCGGCTCAGGGGGAGCCTGCTCCGCCTCCGGTTCTTGCGGGAACAGGGGTGACAACGGCACCAGAGAAAGCACCAGGGAGAAGCTCATCAGCAGAAGTACTAACTGTGGCCGCATCCGGTACAGTATGCACGAGGCATCGATTGAGGGGAAACCCGGGCAGCCTCAGCCCCCGGTTTTTCCTCCCCGGCGCGCAAGCGTTTCCGCAATGAACCGACCGGTGTGTGAGGCGCGGTCCCGGGCGATCTCTTCGGGAGTTCCCGAGGCCACCAGTTCTCCACCGCGGTCTCCCCCCTCGGGCCCCAGATCGACTACATGATCGGCTTGCAGAATCACGTCCAGGTTGTGTTCGATGAGGATTACGGTGTTTCCACGATCCACCAGGAGCTGTACCACCTCCATCAGCTTGTGGACGTCGGCGAAGTGCAGTCCGGTGGTGGGCTCATCCAGGATGTAGAGCGTTTTTCCCGTGCCCCGTTTGCTCAGCTCCAAGGAGAGCTTTACTCGTTGCGCTTCGCCCCCGGAGAGAGTCAGCGCGCTCTGGCCCAGACGGATGTAGTCCAGCCCCACATCACTGAGTGTATCGAGACGCCGCTTGATCTGCGGAATGGCGGAGAAAAACTCCCGGCCCTCCTCCACCGACATTTCCAGCACCTCATGGATGTTCTTTCCCTTGTAGTGAATATCGAGCGTCTCCTGGGTGAAGCGGCGCCCGTGACACACGTCACAGGTGACGTACACATCCGGGAGGAAATGCATTTCAATCTTGATCGTTCCCGCGCCCTGACAGTGCTCGCAGCGCCCGCCCTTGACGTTAAAAGAGAAGCGTCCCGGTTTGTAGCCGCGAGCCTTTGCCTCGGGAAGTCCCGCGAAGAGCTCGCGGATCGGGGTGAAGAGCCCCACGTAAGTTGCCGGATTCGAGCGCGGCGTACGGCCGATCGGACTCTGGTCGATGTTAATGATCTTGTCGATCTGCTCATGTCCCTCCAGGGAGTCGTAGTCCGCCTCCGGATGGTGAGTGCGTCCGCGGCCGACGCGATTGGTGAGCGCCGGAAAGAGAATATCCGAGAGTAGCGTGCTCTTTCCCGATCCCGAGACGCCGGTAATCACGTTCATCGCACCCAACTGGAACTCGGCGGCAATATTCTTCAGATTGTGTTCTCGGGCACCGGTGACGCGCAGGACGTGTCCGTTTCCCGGGCGACGCTCCGCGGGAATAGGCAGCGCCTTGGCGCCGGTCAGCCACGGACCAGTGACGCTGTGCGGATCATCCATGATGTGCTGGGGAGTACCGGCGGATACCACCGATCCTCCGTGCACTCCTGCCCCTGGTCCCAGGTCCACCACGTGATCCGCGGCGAGGAGCGTCTGCTCGTCGTGCTCCACCACCAGCAGGGTGTTTCCCAGGTCCCGCAGGTGGAGCAGTGTTTTCAGGAGCCGTTCGTTGTCGCGTTGGTGCAGCCCGATCGTAGGTTCATCCAGGACGTAGAGCACGCCCACCAGTTGGGACCCGATCTGCGTGGCCAGGCGTATGCGTTGCGCTTCACCGCCGGAAAGGGTAGCCGCGGAACGATCGAGGGTGAGATAGTCCAGCCCCACGCTCTGCATAAATCCCAACCGGGAGCGGATCTCCTTTAGAATCTCCGCGGAGATCTTGGTCTCGTTTTCCGTAAGCGGGAGCTGATCAAAGAACGCCAGGGCGTCGGTCACCGAGAGCGCGGCAATATCGTGAATACTGTGGTCGCCCACCAGCACCGCCAGCGTCTCCGGGCGTAGACGTTTTCCGCCACAGGCGTGGCACACTTTCTCAGTCATGAACGATTCGAACCAATCCTGCATCTGGGCGGACCCGGTTTCCCGATAGCGCCGCTCCAGATCGGGAATGACCCCGGGAAAGTGGCGGTGGTACTCCACCCGCCCTTCACCATCCGGCTTTTCGTAGACGAAGTGGACCTGCTCATGGCTGCCGTACAGGATCTGATCCATGACGTAGCTGGGAATATCCTCCAGCGGCTGGTCCAGGTCAAAGTCGAGCTGTTCCGCCAGTGCCTCGAAGCGCGTCCGGTACCAGCGAGCCCCCGGGTTGTACGGGCGAATTCCATGCTCATTGAAGGATAACGTGCGGTCCGGCATGATCAGATCCGGATCAAACTCTTTGGTCACACCCAGGCCGGAACACGCCTCACAGGCGCCAAACGGACTGTTAAAGGAGAACAGCCGCGGCTCCAGTTCCGGGAAGGTCACGTTACTGTCGGGATAGGCGTAGTGCTGGGAGAAGGAGTGTTCCTCGAAGCTTCCATCGTCGCGCTCGATGAGCACCAGCACGGTACCGCCGGAGGTCTCCAGGGCGCTTTCGATCGCTTCCACGATCCGTTTGCGCGCCGACGAACTGACGCGGACCCGGTCTACCACGATTTCGATCGAGTGCTTCCGGTTCTTTTCGAGCTGAATATCCTCATCCAGGGAGAGCACCTCCCCGTCCACCCGGACCCGAACAAACCCCGCCTTCCGGGCATCATCCAGGACCCGCTGGTGGATGCCTTTTCGTCCGCGCACCACCGGTGATAGCACCATCATCTTGGCACCATCCGGATACTGGAGGATCTGTTCGATGATTTCATCCACCGTCTGTTTTTCGATCCGCTTTCCGCTGGTCGGATCGTGGGGAACTCCCATCCGGGCAAAGAGCAGGCGATAGTAGTCCCAGATCTCCGTGACGGTTCCCACGGTGGAGCGAGGATTGCGATTGGTAGTTTTCTGTTCGATCGAAATCGCTGGAGACAGACCTTCGATGTAATCCACATCGGGCTTATCCATACGTCCGAGGAATTGGCGGGCGTAGGCGGACAGAGACTCCACGTAGCGCCGCTGTCCCTCGGCAAAGATCGTATCGAACGCCAGCGATGACTTTCCGGAGCCGCTCATCCCGGAGACGACGATGAAGCTGTCCCGGGGAAGCTCGATATCAATATTCTGGAGATTATGCTCCCGGGCACCTTTGACAAAGATTCTGTTCATGAGTTTCCGTGAAATTACGCAATTATCGTTGCAGTGACAACGTCGCTTCCACCTCACGGCGGATTTCAGCAGCGGCCATGTCGGCGCCGTCGGTGGGAGTCTCGTCGAGGGTGGCTGCCAGTTTGAGTAGGAGCTCGATGAAGCCCATCTCCTGGAGGTAGTCGCGCACATCGGGATAGCGCTGCGCCGTCAAGATGAGATCGGCGATGGTGGTGAACTGGTAATCGAACTCATGATCAATAATGGCGTTCACCGCTCTGCCACCAATCTCCACCACACTGAAGAGGAGGTGCTCCACCGCCTCTTCCCGCCGCTGGGGATCGGGGTCCTGCAGCAGGTAGTCGGCAAGTTCCCGGTGCGCCTCCAGCGCCTGGGGAAAATCGAGACGGTAGAGGATCAGTACCCGATTGAGGCCGCTGTCGAGGAGCCGCTCCCGCATGGCGCGGCGCTGATTGCCATTGGCGTCACCGTCGCCGCTGAACACCGGATCCTGATTCACGATCCGCCGCAGGGCGTTTCGGTATTCGCGGTCGGCGCCCTCCTGCTCCAGCAGCCGGGCCAGTTCGAGGCGCAGGGCAAACTCTTCATCGGGGATCTCCAGGGAGCCGCTCTGTTCCAGGGCGCGCTGGTAGTAGCGGCGCGCCAGGGCCGTGTCGCCCTCCGCGGCGTATACCCGCGCCATACCGATGTACGCTTCCGGATAGACCGCCTGCGCCTCCAGCGCCCGCGAGTACAGTCGCAACGCCTCGGGGTAGTCGCGGGTGGGACCGCTCCGGGCGGCCTCTTCCGCACGCTCGTAGTAGACCCACGCCGGGCGTTCAGGAGCGGTGTCGGAGTCGGACTGCGCGAGGACGCCGCCGATATTCATCGTCCAGAGAGCGGTCATGAATACCAGGGTTAACGCCGGAGCGCAGGGTCTACGCGTCATGGTTCTATTATCGAGCGTTCCGCCGGAGAAGTTGACGGAATTCAAAGCGGCCGGTCCCCCGTGACGAGAAACCGGCCCCATGTGATTGGTACGCGGGCTGCTCAGCCCACGACGCCCAGGAGGAAGACCATTACGAAGAGGGCCACCGTTTCTACCAGTCCCAAGACCAGCAGGTAGTTACCAAAGCCCTTTCCGGTCTCGGCCAGAGCATCCGAAGCAACCGCCCCCGCCTTGCCTTGAAACCAGGCGGACATGCCCATTGCCATTCCGCCAAACACGCCGGCACCAATGATCAGCCACGCCTGCTCCACGTTTTCGGCAGCCTCTGCCAGGGCGTTCATCAGGATCAGACCGTAAATCGTCTGAGTCAGGGGCGCACCGACGAAGGCCACCAACAGAAAGGGGGCCGGTTTGTTTTGTACGAAGGCCTTTTTCCAGGCTCCCACTGCGGCCATTCCGGCGGTGCCGGAGCCCAGGGCAGAACCCATTGCAGCAAACGCAAGAGCCGAGCCGACTCCAAGAAGTCCGATATTCATGCGTTACATCTCCTTATTGATAATTCGTTTACGCATTCTTTCGCGCTTTGAACGGGGCGTACTCCACCCCGGTCCATTCCATTCCAAGATGCCCGGAGAACTCGAGCATATTCAATCGAACGCCGTGGACGATCACCGACAGCGCTCCCATCGCCAGGTTGAGGCTGTGCCCCAAAAACAACACCAACGCAGCCGCAACCGCCCCGCCGGCGCCTCCCATGGACTCGGCGATGCCGCCGGCCATGCTGTTGAACGCTTCCGCGATCGCCAGAGAGGCCAGACCTACCGCAAACAGTCGGATATACGAAATGATATCTGAGAAGGCGCTGATTCCATCGAGGGCGGTGGTAATGATGTTCGCCACGCCCTTGGCCATTCCGATGAAGAAGTTCTGTCCGGACTCCTGCCGTCCGAACGCCAGCACCACGATCAGACCTCCCACGATCATACTCATCCACCAGTCGGGACGGGGCACGATCGACATCGCCACCGTTCCCAGCACCAGCTCCAGGACGAGGTAGTACAGGCCCAGCACCATCGATAACCACCCCAGCTGTTCCAGTGCGGCGATTCTCGGAGAGCTTCGCAGTCCGCGGAAGAAGTTCCACACATGAGCGATCGACAGGTGGATCGTGCCGATGACGAACGTCATATACTGGATCGTCTGCCTGCTGGTCTCGTTCTCAGCGGAGATCGAGGGAATTACGAAGTTCCGCAGAACCGGCAGCTCCGCAAAGGGGGCGTAGCCAAACCAGTTGCCGGTAATTGCTCCCCAGACCACCGTGGCCGTACTGAGGACCACCATAAGTGCCGTTCCGGCCCCCGGCTTTTTGCCGCGACGCGCTCCCCGGACGGCGGCGACCACCGTTCCTGCCAGGAGGATCGCGCCATATCCGCCGTCTCCGATGATCATCGCGAAAAAAACCACGAAGAACAGCAGAAAGAAGAAGGAGATATCCATCTCCCGGTATCCCGGCACCGTGCCGAGCAGATCGAACACCGGTTTGATCATTTGCACCGGCTTGGGATTACGTATTTCGGTGGGCACCTGTTCCTGGGGATCGGGATCGCGCACCACCACGCCCCAGCCGTGCTCTTGAGCCGCAGCCTTGAGCTCATCGACGCGATCAAATGGCAGAAACCCCGTGACCCAGGCGAGCTCCTTCTGTGAGTCCATGCGGGACTGCACCCGCACGTACTCGAAGTCCTGAGCCAGTTCTTCCTGAGCCGCGAGCAGTACCGGTCGCTCCGGTGTCAGGGCTGCCAGAGCCGCATTGATTTCCTCGCGCCGTGCTTGCTGTTGTTCCCGATCACGTCGCAGTTCTCGGACCGAAACTTCCGGCAGTGCCACCGGCTCCTCCCCTGCAGGAAGGTCCTCGCCGGGGGCGGCGATTCCCACCGCCCGCACAACGGCCTTGCTCCGGTGCAGGACGATCCCATGGGGAAGCTTCTCCAGGAGCTCATCGGCGGTATCCGGTAGGCGCTCATAGAGCGCTACCTCTACCCCGCCCTCGTGGAGGGTGCGCAGGCGGTCCACATCGACCTCGCCCCAGGGGGCAAGCCGTTCCAGTTCACGAGTAATCCGGTCTACGCTGTCATCGATCTGCGCCGCTTCTTCGGAGAGCTTCTGACTCTCCTCAGCGATTCTCAGCGCTTCATCCACAGCGGCGCCGCCCTGAAGAGATGTCTCTTCGGCAGACTCCTCCTCTGCGGCGGGGATGGTAGCGAGCGCACGTTCTATCGCGGTCCACTCTTCCCGGAGGCGTTCACCGCGGGCGGTGTCGGCGCGATCGGTGAAGATGTGAAGCACTCCCAGGTCGCGCAGCGCCGAGAGCGTCTGCTCCTGGAGTGTCTGGAGTGTCACCACGGACACTTTCTTCATAGTAACGATCATTACTCCGCCTTTACCAGATTCCGCTTGGCGATCTTCCCGCGAACCACCGCCGCGGTTTGCTGATCTCCCAGATAGATTCGAATCATACGGATATTCTCTTTCGTCTCAGGGATCTTCACCTTCTCGAAGAGGTTTACCCGTTGGGTGGTGACGCGAAGCTCGTCTTCCAGACGGCGCAGTTGCTCCCGCAGGACGGTGAGTTGGGCATCCAACTTGAGCACGGAGCGTAGCGCTTCAACCCCACTATCAACCCACGGCGGCGTGCCCACCAGATCCCAGCGGCGATCAACGAACTGCAGGTCCTCGAATACCGGAATATCGATACCGGCGATATTTCCGGTGGATGAGGTGATCTTCTCTACCTCCGCATAGGGCGTCAGATCGATGCCGTCGTTGAAGACGCCGATCCACTGCAAGAGATCCTTACGCAGTTGGTCTTTCTCGCGGACCAGGTTTTCGTGTTCCTGCTCCACCTGTCTGATGACCATCTGCAGCTGCTGTTTCTTGAGCTGGAGGGTCGGCAGGTAGCGCTGGAACCGCTTCAGTGCGTCCTTCTGCTTCTTCAGCTCGTTCTTGGTGAGCTTTACCATTAGGCCGAGGCCTCCTCCACCTTATCTTTGGGCCAGAACTGGTTGATCAGCTCCGATTTGAGACCCGTTTCCTGCGGCTCAAAGCATTCCGCCATGATTTTCCAGCCCCGGTCCAGCGCCTCTTCCAGCGGAATGTTCACCGAGAGATCCATCATCTGGCTCTCAAAGAGACCTCCGTACTTGAGCAACTTATCGTCCCAGTCGCTCATGCGGAATCCCATGGACTTCTTCTCCTGGCTCTCTTTGTAAGCGGCGTACAGTTTGATCATGCCGTCCATCACGGCGCGATGATCATCGCGGGTCTTATCGTTGACCTGCTGCTTCAGACGGGACAGTGATCCAAAGGGTTCAATGCGGCCGTTGCGCAAATAGTACTGACCTTCGGTGATATAGCCGGTGTTGTCCGGGACCGGATGGGTCACGTCGTCACCGGGCATCGTGGTAACACCGAGGATTGTGATTGACCCTGCCCCTTCAAAGTCTACCGCCTTCTCGTAGCGGGAGGCGAGCTGACTGTAGAGGTCTCCCGGATAGCCGCGGTTCGAGGGAACCTGTTCCTGGGTAATGGCGATTTCCTTCATGGCATCGGCGAAGTTCGTCATGTCCGTGAGCAATACGAGCACCCGCTGACCCTGCAGCGCGAACTTCTCCGCCACCGCCAGGCTGATATCGGGAACGAGCAGCGCTTCAACCACCGGGTCGCTGGCGGTGTGCACAAACATGATCGTCCGACTCAGGGCTCCCCCGTTTTCCAGGGTGTCCTTGAAGAAGAGGTAGTCATCGTGCTTAAGACCGATACCTCCCAGGATGATTACATCAACCTCGGCCTGCATCGCGATTCGTGCCAGCAACGGGTTATATGGCTCACCGCTGACACTGAAGATCGGGAGCTTTTGGCTTTCCACCAGGGTGTTAAACAGGTCGATCATGGGAATTCCGGTACGAATCATGTTACGGGGAATGATCCGTTTGGCCGGATTCACCGAGGGCCCACCGATTTCGATCAGGTTATCGGTGAGCTGCGGGCCGTTATCGCGCGCCTCGCCGGAGCCGTTAAAGATGCGGCCCATGAGATTTTCCGAGAACGAAACCTGCATCGGATGGCCGGTAAAGCGGACCTCATCTCCCGTGGAGATTCCCCGCCCTCCGTTGTACACCTGGAGACTCACCTCATCGCCACGCATGCGAATGACCTCGGAGAGGCTATCACCGTAGCGAGTAGTTACCAGGGCGAGCTCGCCGTAGCGAACTCCTTCGGCCTTGACGGTAATCACGTTACCGGCGATCGATTCGATACGACTATAAACCTTACGCATTGCTTCCTCGCTTGCTGTACGCCTCTTCCGCGGCGGGTTCCAGGCCGTCGGAGACTTCGTCGAGCATTCCCAGAATCTCCTTTTCCAGCGAATTGAACTCGTCACTTTTCCACTCGGCGCCGTTGTAGTCGATAAACTTCTGACGAAGCTGAGAGAACAGGCTTCGCGCATGTTCTTTGCTCTCTACATTGAGCTTGCCGCCGAGTATCCGAAAGAGGAGATCAAAGACGTGGCGCTGACGTTCAACGTCAACGGCGGCGTCTACCGGATCGAAGGCGTTCTGCTGCAAATAGACGGCGTCCAGGAACTCCCCTTTCTGGTGGAGCAGAAAGTCCTCCAGAGCGGTTCCTTCCTCACCGACAACCTTCATCATCTGACCGACCTCATCGCCCTGCTCCAGGATGGACCGGCTGTACTCGACCATGCCGTAGTCCACCAGACTGGGGTACTTACTCCAGCTGTCCATGGGGTCGATGGAGGGGTACTTGCGTGCATCGGAGCGTGCCCGGGAAAGCCCGTGAAACGCTCCCACAACTTTCAGGGTTGCCTGGGTGACCGGTTCCTCGAAGTTACCTCCGGCGGGACTTACCGTGCCGCCGATCGTGACCGAACCGGTCTCTCCGTTTTTGAGCCGCACCACACCGGCGCGCTCGTAGAACGCGGCGATCACCGATTCCAGATAGGCGGGAAACGCTTCTTCGCCGGGTATTTCTTCCAGGCGCCCACTCATTTCGCGCATCGCCTGTGCCCAGCGGCTGGTAGAGTCCGCCAGGAGCAGAATGTTGAGTCCCATCTGCCGGTAGTACTCAGCGATCGTAACCGCCGTATACACGGAGGCTTCCCGTGCGGCAACCGGCATGGAGCTGGTATTACAGATGATAACGGTACGCTCCATCAGTGATTTGCCCGTTTTCGGGTCGATCAATTCGGGGAACTCCCGGAGCGTTTCCACCACCTCGCCGGCCCGTTCGCCGCAGGCTGCGATAATTACCACGTCCACATCAGCGTTACGGCTGGTGATCTGCTGTAGTACGGTCTTACCGGCACCGAAGGGGCCCGGAATGCAGTAGGTTCCGCCCCGCGCCACGGGGAGAAAGGTATCGATGATTCGCACCTTGGTGACCATCGGATCCTCGGGGCGCAGACGCTCGGCGTAGGTGTCGATCGCGCGCTTTACCGGCCACTCGAAGACCATCGTCATCGTGCGCGTGTTGCCCTCTTCGTCGGTGAGCTCCGCCACCGTCTGGTCCAGGGTGAACTCCCCTTCGCCCTGGATTGACGCTACAGTGAAGACCCCGCGCCAGCCAAAGGGCACCATGATCTGGTGGCGGAAGATACCTTCCGGAACCGATCCGATCTCGTCACCGGCGGCTACGGTATCCCCCACGGACACGGTCGGCGTGAACGTCCATTTTCGGGACCGATCGAGCGCCTTGAGATACAGTCCCCGCTGCAGGAAGAAGCCGGACTGTTCAGCCAGCTCCGGAAGGGGGTTTTGCAGGCCATCACAGATCGTGGACAGAAGGCCGGGACCCAGTTCCACCGCCAGGAGTTCCGCGGTGAATTCCACCGTATCACCCACTGCGATGCCCTGCGTGTCCTCAAAGACCTGAAGCTCCGCTTGACTTCCGCGAATACGGATAACCTCGGCCTTAAGCTGTTTATCGTCGAGCTTGATATAACCGACTTCGTTCATCGACACGTCGCCTTGTACGGAAACACTCACCATGTTTCCGTTAATGGCAACCACATTTCCTGTTGTCATGTAGCAATCT